>CAISZN010000549.1 GCA_903889985.1 uncultured Hyphomicrobiales bacterium
GGGTCCGACATGGAGTGGCCGCGATAGCGATAGGTCTGCATCTCGAGCAGGTAAGGCCCCTTGCCGGAGCGCGCCCATTCAAGCGCCCGCTCGGCGACGGCGCGAACCGCGCGCACATCCATGCCATCCACCTGCTCGCCGGGGATGTTGAAGGACAGGCCACGCTTGGAGAAGTCCTGCTGGGCAGACGCGCGGGTCACCGCGGTGCCCATGGCGTAACGATTGTTCTCGATCACGAAGATCACGGGCAGCTTCCAGAGCTGCGCCATGTTGAAGCTCTCGTAGACCTGACCCTGGTTGGCTGCGCCATCGCCAAAGTAGGCCATGGAGACCGCGCCGTTGTTGCGGTAGCGATTGGCAAAGGCGAGGCCGGTACCCAGCGACACCTGCGCGCCGACGATGCCGTGGCCGCCGTAGAACTGCTTCTCCTTCGAGAACATGTGCATCGAGCCGCCCTTGCCCTTGGAGTAGCCTCCGCGGCGGCCGGTCAGCTCGGCCATGACGCCGCGTGCTTCCATGCCGGTGGCGAGCATATGCCCGTGATCGCGATAACCGGTGATGACCTGATCACCCTGCTTCATTGCCATCTGCATGCCAACGACGACAGCTTCCTGGCCGATATAGAGATGGCAGAAACCGCCGATCAGGCCCATGCCGTAGAGCTGGCCCGCCTTTTCCTCGAACCGGCGGATGAGCAGCATATCGTGATAGGCGCGAAGTTCCTCGTCCTTACTGAATTCAGGAATGTTGGAAACACTGGTCGCGGCCGATTTTGCTGCCTTGGCGGGGGCAGACTTGGAACGGGCGGAAGCAGCAGTAGCCATGAATGACCTCTGATCGGCGCCGAAGGCGCGTGAGGTCGACACAATATCTCAGACGAAAGACGAAATCGAGACAGGTGCGCTGCAATATATCCGAATCTATATCATTGTTATTACGATCAAAAAACGATTTAACTTAATTTCCGTTACGCAACATTTTCAACCAAATTTCGGTTACGCATATAAACTGCCCCAATAAGCCCTCAGTTGTGCGAAGGCGGCAGGAGGATAACCAGCTCGTTCTTCTGGATTCTCCCGAGTTCCAAGCGTGCCTCTTCCTCAAGCAGGTCCCTGTCCACGGCGTCCGTCTGCATCATCGCAACTCGGCGCTCCCAACGAACCCGCTCACCCTTGAGATCATCCAGCTCAGCCTGCAGTCCGCGCAGCTTTTCCTTGTAGGCGACCTTGGCCTCTAGCCCGCGCTGGCCGTGCTGCACGTGCCATATGAAATAGGACCCAACGGCGCCTGAGACGACGTAGAGCACCAGAGGGATGAGGATGGCGCGAAACCGCGTGCGAACGACCATGATGAAACCGTGTGCGCACGCGGTTAATTTTTCGTCAACGCAGATCAGGCGGCGGGATAATCTGTGTATCCGGCCGGGCCCTTGCTGTAGTGGGTCTTCGAATCACCCGGTGCAAGCGCGATTCCATCCTTGAAGCGCTTCGGCAGGTCAGGGTTCGAGATAAACAAGGCGCCATAGACGATGGCCTCCGCCCCGCCCGCCTGAAGGAGAGCTTGTCCAGAGGCCTGATCGTAGCCTGCGCCCGCAAAATATGTCCCCTTGAACAGGTGACGCATGCCGGCATGGACATCGTAGCCGCCCTGCTTGGCGCCATGCAGATAGGCAATTTTGCGCTCTGACAGAGCTGTCGCAAGCAAGGGGTAGACCTCTGCGGCGTCGGGCTCCTTCACGTCATTGAACTTGATCTGTGGCGAGACCTTGATGCCGACGCGGTCAGCGCCGATCGCTGCGACGAGGGCGTCGATGACTTCGACAACGAACCGGATCCGGTTCTGAGGCGAGCCACCGTATTGGTCCGTGCGCTGGTTGATCGTACCATCAAGGAACTGATGGCAGAGGTAGCCAGAGGCCGAATGAAGTTCGACGCCGTCAAAGCCGGCATCAATTGCGTTTTTTGCAGCCTTGGCGAAGTCGGCAACGATCCCCGGGATCTCGCCCGTCTCAAGCGCCCGTGGAACGACGAAATCGATAGCGCCGAGGTCCGTCCAGTTCTTACCATTGATCGCAATGGCCGAAGGAGCAACCGGCTCGATCCCGGCGGGCAGCAGTGGAGGAACGCAAACACGGCCACAGTGGACGAGCTGGGCGAAGATCCGCCCTCCGGCCGCATGGACGGCATCGGTGACCTTGCGCCATCCGGCGACCTGTTCAGCAGAATGCAGGCCTGGAATACGCGAATACCCTTTGGATGAGGCTGAAATATAGGTCGCCTCCGAGATGATCAGACCAGCGCCTGCACGCTGCGCATAATATTCGGCGACGAGGGCCGGAGGCACGCCATTGTCATCGTTGCGTGAGCGCGTCATCGGCGCCATGACGATGCGGTTCGGCAACGTCAGCTTGCCAAGCGTCAAGGGATCAAAAAGTGAAGGCATGAAGTGTTCCCGCAGACAGGAGTTAAGGTCAAAGCTTAGGCCTGTTCCGATGATAGAGGACCCTGCGGGCCGCCGTCACCTGAAGCTCGATGGATATGGGGACGGGTTCCGCTCCCGTCCAGTCAGCCTGTTCCTGAATTGCGATCCCTGTTGGATCGGCCGAAATGGAGACAGGCCTTAACTCGCCAACGAAAACAGAAAGGCCACGCAGCAATGCCACGTGGCCCCTCGTTGACTCTTTTGAACGCTCCCGGCCGCTTTGCCTCAAAAGCTTAGGCAAGCGCCTTGAGCGCGCCACGCCCAGCATAACGGGCCTGGCTGCCGAGCTCTTCCTCAATGCGGATGAGCTGGTTGTACTTGGCCAGTCTGTCAGAACGGGCGAGCGAGCCGGTCTTGATCTGACCGCAGTTCGTCGCCACCGCGAGATCCGCAATGGTCGAATCTTCGGTCTCGCCGGAGCGATGGGACATAACGGCCGTGTAGCCGGCGCGATGGGCCATATCGACCGCAGCGAGCGTCTCCGTCAGCGAGCCGATCTGGTTCACCTTGATGAGGATGGAGTTCGCAGTCTGCTCGCGGATGCCGCGCGACAGGCGGCTGACGTTGGTAACAAAGAGATCGTCACCGACGAGCTGGCACTTGTTGCCAATCGCCTGCGTCAACTGGTGCCAGCCCTCCCAGTCGTCTTCCGACATGCCATCCTCAATGGTGACAATCGGATAGTCGCCAACCAGCTTGGCGAGATACTTCACCTGCTCGTCGATGGAGCGGGTCTTGCCTTCGCCTTCATAGTGATACTTGCCATCCTTGAAGAACTCGGTGGCTGCGCAATCGAGCCCAAGGAACATGTCGGTGCCGGCCTTGAAGCCCGCTTGCTCGATGGCCTTCACGCAGAAGTCGAGGGCCGCCTCGGCGCTCGGGAGGTTGGGTGCAAAGCCGCCTTCGTCACCCACGTTGGTGTTGTGGCCGGCCTTCTTGAGGGCAGCCTTCAGGACGTGAAACACCTCTGCGCCCCAGCGCACGGCTTCCCGGATCGAGCTCGCGCCGACCGGCATGATCATGAACTCCTGGAAGTCGATCGGGTTGTCCGCATGGGCGCCGCCGTTGACGATATTCATCATCGGCACAGGAAGCACGCGGGCGGTGGTGCCGCCAACGTAGCGGTAAAGCGGCAGCGCCGTGGTTTCAGCAGCAGCCTTGGCGACGGCAAGCGAAACGCCGAGGATCGCGTTGGCTCCCAGTCTTGCCTTGTTGGGCGTGCCATCCAGCGCGATCATGGCCTCGTCGATGGCGACCTGATCTTCCGCATCGAGACCGCCGATAGCTTCGAAAATATCGCGATTGACGCTTTCAAGAGCCTTCAGGACACCCTTGCCGGCGTAGCGTGACTTGTCGCCATCGCGCAGTTCCACGGCCTCATGGGCACCGGTCGAGGCACCGGAGGGAACAGCGGCGCGGCCGAAAGAGCCGTCTTCAAGGGTGACGTCGACCTCGACGGTGGGGTTGCCGCGGCTATCCAGAATTTCGCGGGCGACAATATCGACGATCGCAGTCATGGGGTTCCTCGAAGTTAAAAGGTTCGGCGGCCTTTTACGCTGAACAGCGCCCAAGGAAAAGGCGCAGGTGTCGCTGAGATGGTCGGGATTGCCTGAGGCGTCGCCGCGCACTAAGTGTCCAGCTTGTTTCCGCGAAAAATCGGTTCAGTCAGCCATGGCAAAGTCGAATACCGGGCCCTCCCTGCTTGGCCAGCATGTCGCCCTTCCCGCCTCGCCCGACGAGGCCGAACTCGACCGGGTCCCCAATCCCCACGACGGGACGGGCTATCTGGTGCGCTTCACAGCCCCGGAATTCACGTCGCTTTGCCCGGTCACCGGTCAGCCGGATTTCGCCCATATTGTCATCGACTATGTGCCGGGGAAGTGGCTGGTCGAATCGAAGTCCCTGAAGCTCTATCTGGGCTCCTTCCGCAATCATGGCGCCTTCCATGAGGACTGCACGGTTCGGATCGGTAAGGATCTGGTCGCCCTGCTGAAGCCCAAATGGCTGCGTATCGGCGGCTACTGGTACCCGCGTGGGGGCATGCCGATCGACGTGTTCTGGCAGTCGGGCAAGATCCCGGCGGGTCTGTGGGTCCCCGATCAGGGCGTCCCTACCTACCGCGGTCGCGGCTGAGGCATCAGGTCGTAGGTCCTGCGCCGCAGGTCCTCGACCAGATTTCTCCGATCCTCAAAACCCCTGAGATCCTCATAGGGCACCAGCGCCCCCACATGGACCGGGAAGACAGTTCCGATCCTCCGCCGCACCTCGTGGAAGAAGAGGGCCAGGCGTGCCGTCTGGTTGATATGGCTGACAATCTGGAACAGCCGAGAGTTTTGTCCTTCGAACAGGATCGGGACGACAGGAGACTTCGCAGCCTGAACCA
>CAISZN010000550.1 GCA_903889985.1 uncultured Hyphomicrobiales bacterium
AAGCCGCGCGGCATCGCTGTCATCATTGAAGCCGAACACATGTGCATGTCGATGCGCGGCGTACAGAAACAGGGCGCCTCGACCATCACGACACGCTTTACAGGCGTGTTCCGTGACGATCCAGCTGAGCAGGCACGCTTCTACAGCATGGTGCGGGGCTTTCGTTGAGACTCAGGCGTAAATGCGCCAGAAAAAGGCAGCGGTGATTGCGCAATTCAGGCAGGTAATGCCGATGCGCAATCGCCGCTGGTCTATTTTTCGGACGATTCGAGCCCCGAAGTAGCCTCCGACAATCGCTGCGATGGCCATCACGGCTGCCTGCCACCAGAATACAGTACCAACGAAAATAAAGAAGGCGACGGCGACAGCATTGGTCGAGCCCACAACGACTGACTTGGCCGCATTCATGGAGTTAAGGTCGTTTGCGCCGAAAAGACTCCAAGTCGCCATCATCATGATACCGACAGCGCCACCAAAATAGCCGCCATAGATTCCCAGCAGCAACTGCGCGCCAATCATGATTGGGCGGCTGATCTGCACACGACTGCGCAACCACTCGCCGGCGGGCTTTCCCAGGGCAAAGGCGAGTGTGCCGGTCAGCAGCAGCCAGGGAACGAGTGCATCGAAGGTGCGAGCAGACGTAAAGGCAAGCAGAAGTGCGCCAATCGCGCCTCCGATCAGGCTGATAATAAGAAGCAGCTTTAGCGAAACCGTTTCAAAAGGTCTGAAATCCTTACGATAGGCATAGGCGCTCGCAAAAGAGCCAGGAAACAGGGCAACCGTGCTCGTCATATTGGCCGCGACAGAGGGAACACCCGCGAGAACGAGGGCTGGAAAGCTCACAAAGGACCCTCCGCCGGCCGCTGCATTCATCGCCCCGGCCATGAGACCTGCAAGAAAAAGCACGAGAAAGCTGGACATGGAGGCCTCATGCAAGTCCGGGAATGACCCCGAATCCGGGGCCTTCGCCCCTGTGAAAGATGACAAACCCCTCCCGCGCCCCCTATACACTGGCAATATGACCAAGACGACTTTTTCTCCACGCGGCCACAAGCATGACCTCGAAGAAGGTGCTGCCTTTGCACCGGCCTTCGACGCAAGCGGGCTCATTGTCTGCGTCACCATAGAGGAGCGCACAGGCGACATCCTCATGGTGGCCTATATGAACGAGGAGAGCCTGCAGCTGACGCTCGACACCGGCATCGCCCACTACTGGTCACGATCCCGCAAGGCTCTGTGGCGGAAGGGCGATACGTCCGGCCAGACCCAGCATGTGGTCGATATGCGAACGGATTGTGATCAGGATGCGATCCTGATCCGGGTGCGTGTCGGCGGCGACGGACAGGCCTGCCATACCGGCAGACGCTCCTGCTTCTATCGCAGCGTCGTTGCGCAGGATGGCGGCCCGGCGCTCATCTTCGACGACGGCGACCATCCACACTGAAACGCTTAGATCAGCATCAGCCCAGGCGTGACCGAACGATCAGGGCAGCGGCCGGAACCGCTGCGCTTCCTATCAAGCCGTTGCGATATATTCGCGCAAGGCCGAATGCTCATGCTCGATCTGCTCGATCCGGTGCTTGACCACATCGCCGATCGACACAAGCCCTGTAAGGCGTCCATTTTCCATCACAGGCATATGGCGAAAGCGACCTGCGGTCATTTCTTCCATGACGCTCGTGACGGTGGAGTCGGGGCGTGTCGAAACCACCCGGGTCGTCATATGCCGACTGATCGCATCATCGAGCACTGACGGACCAACCCTGGATATGGCGCGCACGATGTCACGTTCAGACGCGATCCCAAGGAGGTCTCCATCGGCACCGGTCACAAGAACGGCACCGATCCCCTTGTCTGCCAGAAGTCGCGCGACCTCGGCCATCGTTCGGTGCGGCTGTGTCGTAACAATGTCCCGGCTCTTGGCGGCAAGAATATGTGCGACGGTCGTCATGGCGGTCTCCCATGCCCAGCTGCGGCCCTGCGTCCGCATGACCCTGAACATGAGCGCATGAAATCAAGGCGGCAAGAGCCTGGTGCGACCGGAAACTTAGCTTTCAGGCCACTTCGTCGTGCTGATCCCACGAGCTGGGATGCAAAGTCGAAATTGCTGGATCGAGCAGTGGAAAAAGAAGCAGCCCCGCCGCGAATCCACCAACATGTGCCTCCCAGGCGACCGGTCCGTCAGTGATACCAAGTGGCGCTGAAATGAGTCCGAAGACGAGATTTACGGCAAACCAGATCAGCAGAAACGGCAAGGTGCGGGAACTGGTGAAGACGTGGCGCAGTGACTGGGCTGGTTGATGAAAACTGTCACCAGCAATGCCGCCAAGTGGCGCGCCAGGCTGGAATACGAACCGCACCGCAGCGCCTATCGCGGCGGAAACGGAAGCGGACGCCCCGATGACCGGCATGAGGTCATAACGATGGGTCGCATAATGTAGCGCAGCCCCACCCAGTGAGCCAAGCCCCATGAGGGCAAGAAAGCGCCAAGTACCAAAGCGACGCGCGACCGGCGCGCCGAAGGCTGCCAGCCAGAGGCAATTCACACCAAGATGCATCCAGTCGGCATGGAGCAGCGCATAGCTGACGGTTGTCCACCAGAGCGGCTGGCCATCGCCCAACAGAAAGCGGGCCGTCTCCTCCTGAGCGCGACCAAGGGGGCCTTGAAAAGAGGCGAAGACATCAGCCACCCCTGCCGGATCAAAGGCATAGGTGAAACGGCCTGGAACAAAGGCCAGACTCAGCAGCAGCTGCGCATCCTGGGAATCATCGAGCCAGTACTCACGCAAGCCGTGCAGGGCAGCGAGACCCAAAATCAGCGCAACGATGACGCTGGGAACGTTGAAGATAGGTTCGCGCGTCAACCGCCGGGCTCCGAAACTCAGACCTCAGATGGGTGCTCAAGGAGCAACGGGCAAGGTGGGAGACGGACTGGATCCGGAGAAACAGTCCCCGGCCGTTTTGTAACGGTCGGGGACCGGGTCGTTCGGACGGAACCATCTAACGATAATACCGACCAGCCTGGAGCATTCATAACCTCGCACCGAAACGCCCGATCGCAAACCCGATTTACTTTCAAAGGTTAACAGACCCCCAAATCTGGCATGGCTTTGGCTCAGATGCATTTACCAAGGGTCAAACCAGGCTGGACTGTTCCGCCTTGGGACAAAATGGACCCGGTTGGGACGTCAAGGTGTGTCATGAAGCAAGTCGTCAGCAAAGCGCTCTTCAACTACTGGGATAGCCTCAGAGGGGGTCGCTCGACGCCGGAACGCAAGGACATCGATCCGGCTGCGATCCGCAACCTGCTTTGCGATACCTTTATCCTCGAGGTGGAACCGAGGCGAAATTACCCAATCCGCGTGATCGGAGCACGGATCAATGCTCTGTTCCTGCGGGAACTGAAGGGGACCGACTTCATCAGCATTGTTGATCGAGCCGACCGCGACGACCTTCGCGCCGTTCTCGAATCGGTTCTCGATGATCCGGCACCGGCAGTCCTGGGGGTGTCTGCAGGCCCCTATGGTCGACAGCCTCTCGAACTCGAAATGCTGCTTTTACCGCTGCGCCACCTGGGTCGAACTCATGCCCGCATATTGGGAAGTCTGACACCTGCTGCGCGGCCAAGCTGGTACGGGCTCATTCCGGTCGACTGCCTTAACCTGACATCACTGCGGATCATCCGATCAGCGTCGCCTGCACAGGACGAAGACGCCTATTTTGGGCACATATCCTTACATGACGCAGGTCATACTTTAACAGACGTACCTTTACGTCGTCGGCATTTGAGTATCTATTCTGGGGGCTTGGAAAGGTCGCGTCTCAGTTCTGAGTAATTTAGCCTTAATGAACATAGCCTAAATTCGACGCTCAGAATTTTTGGTGGGCACATGATCAAGAACATGGCGGTTCTGAATCCTCCGCCGTCGTCCGCGCCGATGGTGAATTCGCGCGAACGGCGCAGGTATCAGCGTGTCAAAGTCACGCTGCTTGGCCGTTATATGCTTGAGGACAGGAGGGAATTCCCCTGTCAGACACTTGATATGTCGCCAGGTGGGGTGGCATTGTTTGCGCCTGAACGCCCCAAGATTGGCGAGCGGGTCGTGGCTTATATCGATGAGCTAGGTCGAATCGAGGGCGTTTGTATCCGCCTTCTTCCCAACGGTTTCGCACTCACCCTGACCATGCCGCGCGCCAAGCGCGAAAAACTCGCCGACCAGCTGACCTGGTTCGCGAATCGCGCGGTCCTTGGCCTTCCGGAAGACCGCCGCCACGAGCGTATTGTTCCTCGCAATGCACGCTCCGTCGTGAAATTGCCGGATGGAACCGAATTCCCGGTCAAGATCATCGACGTCTCGGTTTCGGGCACCGCCATGCAGACGACCGCGAAGCCTAAAATGGGCGCAATCGTCATGGTTGGCAGCACACAGGGCCGCGTGGTCCGTGTCGGCGCGGAATCGATTGCTATCGAGTTCCTGCGCCTGTGGCCAATCGACCGCTTCGATGAGAACCTCGTTCTCTGATCAGCCGATCTGCTTCAGCCCCTTGGCGAAGCGCTGCCAGTTCCGGACGTAACCGGCCGAAGACTTGGCGAGGCGGGCAATGCCCTCCTCGTCAAAGGTCCGCACGACCTTTGCTGGCGCACCCATGATCAGGGAATTATCCGGAAATTCCTTGCCTTCGGTAATCAGCGAATTGGCGCCGACCAGGCAGTTGCGCCCAATCCTCGCCTTGTTCAGGATGATGGCTCCGATGCCGATGAGGCTCCCCTCCCCGATCGTGCATCCATGCAACATGACGCAGTGACCGATGGTGCAGCCCTCGCCGATGGTGAGCGGCGAGCCCATGTCGGTATGCATCACTGTATTTTCCTGCACATTGGTGCGCGCGCCGATGCTGATCCATTCATTGTCCCCGCGCAGGACGCAGCCGAACCAGACACTGGCTTCCTCGCCTAGCCGCACCCGGCCGATCAGCGTGGCGTCAGGCGCTATCCAATAGTTGCCCGAAGCAGGAAATTCGGGGCCCTGCCCGTCAAGTTCGTAGATCGGCATCTGCTTCTCCTCCGTCGCGGCAAACATGCCACCACGATGGCGGCAAGCAAAGTCGGCGACGTCCGATTGAACCGTTATACTGACCGCTTTAAGGGATTCGGTTGACGACAATGGGTTCGGGGACTTTTCGCCTGCTGCTGATCGCCATCTGCTTCACGGCTGCGGCGGTGACAGGCTATGTGGCTTTGCAGGTTAGCAGCGAGAGGCCTGAACGCCTGGCAGGCCCATTGGAAATGACCATCGGCGCAGTGCGCCTTCGCGTAGATCCAGCCTTTTTGCCCTCCGCAGGGCGCAGCAGCGCTGACCTCGAACTCTTGACAGCTTTCCCGGACATGCGTCCAGCAGGTGCAGCAGTCAACAATTCAAAACCGATTCAGGCTGATACCCTGGTTGTTTTCCGTATCGGAGCTCAGGATCTGATGGTGGATCCAGCCGAGCGGCCAGCAAAACTCTATGCACGCTTTCTGTCGCAGGAAACCTGGAGCCATCCCGGAGGCCTGATCATGCGCCGTTTCGAGGCTGGCAGCCCCTACGACAAGGAAGATCTTTATCTGGCGCCGCCGGAAGGCCGGCTTTTTTCGGCGCGCTGCATGGCGCCGCCACCGACACCCGATGGCCTGCCCAATACCTGCGTCAGTGACTTCAGGGTTGGAGGCCTTGACGTGCAGATGAGGTTCTCACCGGAACTGCTGTCGAGCTGGGAGTTACTCGTCGACCGGGGCCGTGCCCTGGTCGCCTCAATGATCAGACAGTAGCAGGAGCGCGCAGCTTTAGCCGCGCCTTCCTACTCTTCGTCCTCAAGGTCGAAATCGAGGATGGCGACCTGAAGCGTGTATGACTTGCCCTTCGGATCATCGGCCGAAATGACGCCGATGAAATCCTCGCCGTTGTTGAGCTCAACTGAATCGGTCTTGCGGGCCCGGGCCACGACCTTGAGGGTCTCGCAATCGAACAGTTTGCGCAGATAGTCCTGCAAAACGGGGCGCTCGACAGGGATCTTCATATCGAACGCGAATGAGCGATCGCCATCCTCGTCGTCAACAGTCAGCGAGCCGAGCACGCGTTCGCCGAAGGCGACAACTGCCGCATCCGTATTTTTCGGGTCAAGCGTGACTCTGATTGCGTCATTGCTGAAGGCGCGACGCAGAAAGTCCTGCAATTTGCGAAGTTCGGTCTTATCCAAGCGTTCCTCCGCCACGGCGGTTCAGACTATCGTGCGCTGGACTTGCCACGATACCCAGCTGATCGCAACCCGCACGATGATCCGAAATGACAGGAAGGCAGTTCAGTTGGGGAAGTCTTCGGCGAGGATCTGGTCCATGCTGCGAGCCGGTTCCGGGCATCCCGCCTGGCCGACCACCTTGGCAGGGACGCCTGCCACCGTGGTGTTATGCGGCACGGGATGAAGCACCACAGACCCTGCCGCGACCCGCGCGCAGTGACCGACCTCAATATTGCCAATAATTTTGGCCCCCGCCCCGATGAGAACACCTCGGCGGATCTTGGGATGGCGATCTCCCCGCTCATTGCCAGTGCCGCCCAGTGTGACCCCATGAAGCATGGACACACCATCTTCGATGACAGCCGTGGCCCCGACCACAAGGCCCGTCGCATGATCGAGGAAGATGCCCTTGCCGATCTGCGCCTGCGGGTTGATGTCGGTCTGGAAGATTTCCGAGGATCGACTCTGCAGCCACAGCGCAAAATCCTTCCGGCCAGCCTTCCACAGAAAATGGGCCAGGCGATGGGTCTGGATTGCGTGGAAACCCTTGAAATACAGAAGTGGCTCGATGACCCGTGTGCAAGCGGGATCACGCTCGAAAACCGCCAGAATATCGGCCCTTATGGCCTCGATGATCAGCGGTTCATGGGCGATCGCATCCATATAGGACTGGCGGATGATATCGGCAGGCATGTCCTGATGATCGAGGCGCGCAGCAACCCGATGAACCACGGCACTTTCCAGCGTCTCGTGGTTCAACACCGTGGAAATCAGGAAAGGGGCAAGTTCGGGCTCACGGCGGACCGTCTCCTCAGCTTCCACCCGCATGCGGGTAAAGATCGGTTCCGGCTTGGAGAACCCGACGATCTTTGCAGATGAACCCTGCGCCATTCCAAAACTCCTGAACTGCTGGGATCATACCATGACCCTGGACCTGCGGCGACCTCTCAAGGGCGGGCGGCCAGAAACCGCAAAACCCCTTCCTTGTAAACCTTGTCCCCAACAGCGAGATTGTGATCCCGCCCCGGAATGTCCAGTGCCTGACCCTGAGGAAACATGGCGGCCAGTTCGTGGGGATCCCCCGCCACGGCATCCTTGGTTCCCACGGCTACCAGAGCCGGACAACGGATCTGCGACAGGTCCTGCTCGGTGAGCGTCTGTCGTGAGCCGCGGATACAGGCAGCCAGAGCCCGCAGGTCGCTTCCGGTCTGCTCGGCGAAGGCCCTGAACATACGCTGCATCGGATCGGTCAGGCTCTCAAGGGCAGGAGCGTCCATGGCATCGGCGATCCCCATGGGCAATCCGACGCCCTGGACCAGATGATGCCCAAGACCTCCCAGAATAATGGAGCGGACCCGTTCCGGCGCCTCGAGCGCAAGGAAAGCCGTGATTCGGGCGCCCATGGAATAGCCCATGACGTCGACCCTTTGGAGGCCGAGGTGGTCCAGCAAAGCCAAGGCGTCCTGCGCCATGATTGGCGTGGTGAACTGGGCCGGATCATAGACCCTGTCGCTCTTGCCGTGACCGCGATTGTCGAGCGCGATGACGCGCCGGCCCGCGTGGGTCAAGGTCTTGGTCCACAAGGTATTTACCCAGTTGACCGCATGGTTTGACGCGAATCCATGGATGAGCAGGATCGGCTCCCCGAGATCGGGGCCGGTCGGCGCGAGATCCACGTAGGCCAGCCTGAGTTCACCGGAGTGGAAGTGGTTCATCTCTCGTAGGTCCCGGGATATTCGTAAAGCCGCTGCATAACGCGCCCAAAATGGTAGGCTCAACCTCAGGAGGAGGCAGGGACTTGGTCCAATGGCATCTATTCCTGCTCAAGTTCCAGCGGAGCAATGACATGTCGAACGTGAAAAATGTCTTCCTCGCTCTGGGTGCCCTCGTGGCGCTCGCGACGGCGACGCCCTCTTACGCCCAGTCCTCCTGCCAATCGAGCGCTTTTCCTGCCTGGCTCGAGCAGGTGAAGGCGGAAGCCGCTTCCAAGGGCATTTCCCAGCGCGCCATCTCGGCAGCTCTCGACAATGTGACCTTCGATCCCGGGATCGTTCGGCACGACCGGGGCCAGAAGGTCTTCAAGCAGAGTTTTGAACAGTTCTCAGGCCGGATGGTGAATAGCTATCGGCTCAGCAAAGGAGCTAACCTGCTGAAACAATACGCAGGTCTCTTCCAGCGTATCGAAACACAGTTCGGAGTTTCTGGACCTATCCTTGTAGCAATTTGGGGTCTTGAGACAGACTTTGGGTCTTTCAACGGCAGCTTCCCCACAATCCAGGCGCTGGCAACCCTTGCCTACGACTGCCGTCGCTCCGCCATGTTCCGGGAGGAGCTGTTTGATGCGCTGCGCATCGTTGCCCGCGGCGACATGCAGCCCGCCGAGATGAAGGGAGCCTGGGCAGGAGAAATCGGCCAGACCCAGTTCATGCCTTCGAGCTATATGAAGTTTGCCGTTGATTTCGACGGGGACGGCCGGCGCGACCTGGTTCGCAGCGTGCCCGATGTGCTCGCCTCCACAGCGAATTTTCTCAAGAACTACGGCTGGCAACGCGGTGCTGGCTGGGAGCCCGGCCAGCCAAACTTTGCTGCCATCAAGGAGTGGAACAAGTCAGACGTCTATTCACGGACGATTGCCTATTTCGCGACGAGACTGGCCAACGGCAGCAAGTAAGGGACTTCCTGCGACGGCACATGTGTCTGTTGTCGAACTTGGCGCGCGGCTAAAGCCATTCTAAAACCGCGCCAATCATAGCAACCGACTAGCAGGGGCGAAACGCGTGTCTCAGGATCTACCCATACTCGTCATTGGCGCGGGACTTGGCGGCGTTGCGGCGGCGCTGGGTCTGGCAAAAAGCGGGCGCAAGGTCCGAATCCTGGAGGCCACCGAAGAGCTGGGCGTCATCGGCTACGGCATCCAGCTCGGGCCCAATGTGTTTCCCATGTTTCGCCAGCTTGGCGTCGAGAAGGAAGTGCTCCAACACGCCCACTTCCCGCCCGACGTCATGATGAATGATGCCATCACAGGCGCGCGCATTGTTGGCCTGAATACCGGTAGCAAGGGCTTTCGCGAGCGTTTCAAGGATCCCTATGTGGCGATCCATCGCGTCGACCTGCATGGCGTGCTGCTCGATGCCTGTCGCAAGATGCCGAATGTGGAGATCACGGCTTCCGCCGAATTTGGCGCCTGCGAGGAACAGGGCGAGCGCGTCATCGTGCGGCTCACCGATGGCAGGACGATCGAAGGCAGTGCGCTGATTGGAGCCGATGGCTTGGGCTCTGCGGTGCGCAAGCACTTCATCGGCGAAGAAAAGCCCAAACCCAATGGCTTTGTCGCCCATCGCACCATCGTCCCCATGGAGCAGGTTGCGTCGCATGTCGGCTGCGACGAGGTGATCTTGTGGGGAGGTCCGGGATTTCACATCGTACAGTACCCACTGCGCAACCGTAGCCTATTCAACATCGTCGCCGTGTTCCGCACGGAGAACCTCTATGAACGCGCTGATGAAGAGACATATCGGCGCGTGCTGATGGAGACCTACAAGACCGCACATCCAACCATGCATCACATGCTGCGGATGATGGATCTCAAGCGCCGTTGGGTGATCGCCGATCGAGATCCCATCCGCACCTGGAGTTTCGGGCGCTGCACCCTGCTGGGAGATGCAGCTCATCCCACAACACAGTCCGACGCGCAGGGGGCCTGCATGGCCATCGAGGATGCAGTGGTACTTGCCGCACGCATTCAAGAGGCCGGTGGGGATTTTACGACCGCCTTCAAGCGCTACGAGAAAGATCGTTATCTGCGCACCGCGCGCATTGTGCTCGAGTCCCGGCACTTGTGGGAGTTTTATCATCTGGGAGGCATCGAGGCCGAGGTGAGGAACGATGCCTCAGGCAAGCAAACCGATGACGATGTCTGGCGCTGCCTCGCCTGGATCTACGACGGGGTCAAGCTGCCGCGATGACCTCGTTAGATAACAGATTGCGTA
>CAISZN010000551.1 GCA_903889985.1 uncultured Hyphomicrobiales bacterium
AGATGCGCTCCGGCCGGGTGGCGAATACCGTCAGCTCCGCAAGGAGGCCGCGCCCAAGTGACACCGGCCAGTCGACGATGTGGGAGGCATGGGAAGCCAGATAAAGCGCGCGGCGACCCGAGAGTCGATGCAGGTGCGTCAGCCCATGCCGCACCGGGGGACGCGACGCGAGTTCTTCCGCCGTCGGCTCCGGAAATCCGGCGAGCTGACGCGAGTGCCAGATGGAATGTTCGACCGTCAGCTCATTGCAAAGCCGCTGCAGCTTTTCGGGCAGCTCCTCATAGGCGACCCGCGTATCGACAAATTCCGTGTCGCCGCCCTGCGGCGGGATCTCGTGTCCAACGAGCATGGAGAAAGTGGCGCGGTTTTCCATGAACGACATGTCCGCATGCCACAGGCGATCACCCTTGCGAAACTGCATCCGGCGATGATCAGGCGGAAAGATATTGCCATCAGGATCGAGATTGCCCACGTCGACGAGCTCGCCATAGCGCACACGCCTGCGCGTGAATCCAGTCACCTTGATGATCTGGCCAAGCTCGATGGGACCCAGCAGCTTGCTGAAGGCGATGTGCTGTTCGTCGGTGGGTGGCTTGTCGTTGCGGAAGACGAGCACGCCATAGCGCGCGATGGCTGCCCGCACTTCGTCCATCGGCATGCGCTCGCAAGGAGCCGAGAAATCGAAGCCCCGCACCTGCGCGCCAAACAGTGGATGCAGCGGTGTGATGTCGAGCGCCATGACTCCTCCCGGATCTTGTTGTGTCAAAGGCTAAGCGCCACGGGAACAACAGACAAGAGCCCTAGAGACTTGCAAAGCCGCAGCGCTTGAAGATCTCGAGACCCTGCGGTCCACGCAGGAAATCGAGAAAGGCCTGCGCCTTCCCGTTGGCAAGGCCCTGCGCTGTGGGAGCCACCGCATAGGCGGTGGTCAGTTGAATATCCGCCGGCAGCCAGGCGCCGATCTCGACGCCCGCGACAGCGGCGATTTCCGTCGACTGGGTCAGGCCGAAATCGGCGCGATGCTCGGCCACTTCCTGCATGACCTTGTAGCCGCCGACGCGAAGGATCGTCTTGTCCTTCGTGGGTTCGATCAGGCCGAGCCGGTCGAGGACGGAATAGAGGTAGTTGCCTGCCGTGCCGCCGCCTGCAGGATCACCCCGCGCGATGGACCTCGCCGCCAGCATGGTCGACTTGAAGGCCTCAAGAGTCGAAATGTCTGGCGCCGCCTCGCCCTTGCGGACGCCTAGCGCAATGCGCGACGTGCCGACCACCACAGGTGCAGCAACGAGGCGACCCCTGGCATGCAGTTCCTCGATGGCATCGAGTGAGGAGGCCGCGAGATCTGGCGATTCGCCTGCACCGATCCGCTTGAGGATGCCACCGGACGTATCGAAGGTCAGGTGCACGCTGCCTTGGCCTGCGGCATGGAATGCCTTGGCGCATTCGGTGAGTGCCTGACGCACGGCGCTCGCGCTGAGAATGGTGAAGCCGATTTCAGCCGCACTGCCGACGATGGTTTCTTCCGACATCCTGTCCTCCCCTTATCGGGAGGCTATCAGGTCTGGCGCGAGGCGGCGAGGTCGAGCAGGAAGCGATGCAGGACCCTTGCAGAAATCCCCATATCGTCGGGCGAGGCATATTCCGCCGGATTATGGCTGATGCCCGCACGGCAGCGCGTAAACAGCATGGCCAGCGGGATCACCCCTGACATCACCATGGCATCGTGCCCGGCCCCGGACGGCAGATGGAAGGGCGTCACGCCTTCTGCAGCGACGGCACGCGCAAAGCCCGCGGCCAAGGTCGCATCACAAGGAGCGGCCGGCGCTTCATGACGCATGACCACGTCGATCTTCACACCGCGTTTGGCGGCAATGCCGGCGACGAG
>CAISZN010000552.1 GCA_903889985.1 uncultured Hyphomicrobiales bacterium
ACTTAGACGCCTCCTATGTGTTGGAAAAAAGGTTCCAACACATATCCAACAAGTACCGATTTTTCCAACATGTATGAAATGTGTTGCTACCAACATATATAGTTGTTGCGCAACAGATAGGTCACCGTTTCAGCCTGTAGCTAAGCTGTTCGGTGACGGCAGTTGGCCCCTGTTGATAAAGCACCGTCACTACCATCATTGGCCATGACTGATCGTGATCGTCATCTTTTGGAGCGTCAACGAAACCCGTCGAGATGGACTGAACAATGGCATCTTCCTCTTCGAGGAATGCGTTAATGATGTCCTTCATGTTCTCAACGTGGTCATCGTTTGAAGCATTACATCTGAAAATTTCGATTTTCATTTTTTCCTCACTTCAAGAACTCATAAGCCAAGACCCGCTTTGAATCGGATCGTCCATCCGTCACGTCCTTCATTTGGATTCGTCCAATTTCGACCAGATCGGAGATAATTTCCTTCAGTTCCTTCCCCCTCATTTTGGTTGCCTGCTGAATATCCCTTATCTTGAATGTTTTGAGGCGCTTGGCAGCCCCAACAACCTTATTGATGGATTGCTCCCAATAATTCTCAGCGATCTGGTCTTTGGCCCCTTCAATCATGGCGTGGGCAGAGTTCATGGCCATTGCTATGCCCCAGTTCATATCATCGACCGTCACGCGAGGATCGCGCGGATCAATCCCGATGGCCCTGATGGTGGCCATGCGGATCGCCATTTCGGCTGTTCGGACGAAAAACTTTTCGTTTTCGGGTTCCTTATCCATCCGCTCCCGAATTGCCTGGTGAAGTTCATCATAGGCAAGCTCGGCAAATTCATCTCGCCATGGGACGATCTGTGGTGGCGGGCAAGGGATGTCGCCTGCCCCATGATATGGACCAGACCCAAGGTCACCCAGACGCCAATAGATCGCCCGCAGGCCGTCTATAATCTCTTGCGGCGGGTCCGGGCTGTCGTTCGCTGCCTTGATGCGCTGGGGCCTGACAGGGTTCTCAAGGATCATGAAGCGGTTCAGGAGGCCGTTCGTCGTCTCTGCGCTTCCAAGGGCGCTGTATAGCTCTTCGAGTGTCGAGGTGCCAAAGATCGACATGGACGGGGAGTGGAGCATCTTGAATTGCTCCCCTGCCCTCTCCTGAGTGGCCACCGGCTTGAATGACGACGTGTAGAGGGTGCGCAGGAGGGCCGAAATGCCTTGCTCATGGGTTGATGCGTTGCGTGACCTGCCCTTGGCCAGAAAGGACCCGAATTCGTCAATCGCGCAGACGCAGGATGGCGAGCGAGCAACCGTGTTGATGATGGCGCTTTCTGACGTGAAACGACCTGGCCCGATCAGGTGGGACAGTTTGGCAGCCAATAAAAGCTCATTGATGGCGCTCATGGGGCGGTCTTTACCGGCGCCGGTAGGTGCCACGCCGATGATATAGAGATGAGTGCCTGAGCGGCTTGGCCCGGCCAGATGACGCCCTGCGACCGCTCCAATGGTCACGAGTGCCGCACCTATCGCAAGCAATGGTTGCTGGAAGTCCGAGGTCTCTACAATCCAGTCAGCGATCTTGCCAACGAGGCCTGGACACAGCTTTGTGTCGGTGACGCTTGGGTGCCATGGGGCAGCCTCGCGCTTGTCGCCCGTTGACCGCGGCTGATTGACCTCCGGTTCGGGCTGCGGCTTGGTGCGGGGCTTTGGGTCGTGGAACAGGGGAGCCGACCATCCTGTGACGTCCGCAAGCCATGTGAAGGCCTTGTCCGGATCGGCAGTCTTGGCCTCGATCACAAGGTCGATGGCCGTGTATTTTCTAGGGCCATCTCCAAAGTCCACAATTCCGCCCGGCGTGATGCTCAAATTGAGCTTGCGCTTGTTGAGCGGCCGCCCGGTGTTCGAGGATCGCCAGTCGGCCACGGCATCAAACCCCTTCGGGGACTTGCGCACCCGGCATAGATTGAGCTTTGGCACCCATGCGTCGAGATTGGCCAAGGCGTGTTCGTTCAGAAGCCGGAAGGGGGTCTTCTCCCCGTCAGTAGAGACCTTGACGGCAATGGGCTTGCGCTCGGCGTCTGGCCTGTAGCCAATTGATTCCATGGCCTCGCCAATGCGCTCCATGGCATCGGCTGGCAGCTCGGGAAGTTCGGACGGGTCGAGGTCTTCAAGGGCCTGCTCACCGATCCACGCATAGGGACGGACTGTGTCTGGATGGATTGAGGGAGGAAGGACAGTCTGACGGCCCTCCCCTAGCACGTCCACGAGCCTTTCCCGTCGCCCATCAGGAAGGTGACGATTGAACGAGCGCGACGGCACGTCACCCCGGAAAAAAAGCGTCTCGCCCTTGGCCCCGCGCTTGCGGGCGGGCGTGTAGGGGAGAGCTGCAGTGACTGGCTGGACGGCCTCTTCCACGTCGATGTCGATTGCCACGATCCCGCAGGAGGCCCGACCCATGATGAGGCAGACGCCGGGACGATCTGGCCCGGAGGACCAACCTTCGACTTCACGGTCAGATGGAAGACGGTCGGCATAGCGCCGCGCCCAGTCCATCATCCGCACCCAGCGACCGGCAACGAGGATTCCGGGCACCTTGGTGCCGGGAACGGCTGGAACAGCGCAAAGGCCCCGGTCGATGAGCTTGGGGCCGACATTGGCATAGGGTGACACGTCCATGATGGTTCACCTTCAGAAGGGGGCTGTGCCTGACGCAAGCTGATGGCGGATCGAGGTGCCGTATTCGGTCAGCACCTTTTCGATTGCGCGCCTGTACTCTGGGGAGGCTGTCATTTCAGTGGCGATGGCGTTGAAGGTCTCGCCGTCGAGGGATGACAGGTCCTTGATACCTTTCGACCACATGGCACCAAGGAGAGCTTCGGCAAGGTCGTCGATGACCTTCTGGCCAGCGTCGGAGATGGCCTTCTCTTCGTATCGGTCGAGGGGCTTTTGCGCCATGTAATAAATCCTTTCAGCGACTTCCAGACAGGATGGATCATCGCAAAGCCATCCAATTTCGTTTCCACGCTGAGAACAGACGCCAACGCCTTTTGCGCGACGGGCACACACGAGACAGGTAAATGGCTCTTTGTCGGATTTCCGACCGAGAAGGATCGTCATGCCGTCACCTCGCCATCTATGACAGCATCAATCAGCCGGTCTTGAACGATATGAAGCAACAAAAGACGCGCAACCATCTGAGGCTGAGTCCCGCGCCTTGATGCCTCGGCAGTCAATTTGGAAATGACATGCCCCGGCAATTTAATTGTGAATTGCTCAAGCCTCGCATAGCGAGAAACGATGCTGTGAACGCGCGGGATGGATATTCCAAAGCGAGCGGCGGCTTCTGTTAGTGAACCGCCTTCACGTTCTATGAAGTCGATGATCTGCGAGTTGCGAATGACTTTGGCACTCATGACGCCACCTTCACGATCTGAAGGGGAGCCGGGGCAACCTTCATGTCAGCGCCGATGTCGATCATGCGACCATCAGGACGGCGCACGCGGTAGCCAGAGACCCGCCAGTATTTGCCGTCACGCTGGATCGTCACTGCCTTGATGGCCTGTTCCTGGGCAATCCTTGTGAGGCCCTCGGCAACCGTCTTTGGTGCATCTGTGCCAATGATCGTTCGCCACCACTTCGAGGCTTTCGCGCCCGCAAAGCCGGGGTGCTCAATCGTCACCCATTCCTTGTAAATCTGGAAACCGGACTGATATTCGACCCGCATCGAGGTGGGCGAGTTTTCCTTTCGATGCGGATAGGCGGTAACTGACTGGACGGGAAGCCAGCGGTCCTTCATTTCGCGGGACATGACGGCCACGTCACTGTCGGCCCTTGCATTGTGCTTTGGATCGGCAGGCTTTGGCCATTCGTGGCCGCAATGAGTGCAGGTATAGACACGGACTGAGACAAGCGTCTCGCAATGAGGGCAGGCCTTGGCGCGGACGGTCTCAACTGTCACTTTTCCTTCGCCAGAGCCGCCCTTAGTGCCTCTGACTTCGACGGCATCCACTGGACCGAACCGCCGGACGTTTTCCGCAAAGTCGAGGACGAGGCAGCTTTCCTTTCCGGGGTGCAAACGAGTGCCACGACCGAGCATCTGGACATAGAGCGATGTCGAGAGCGTCGGGCGAAGCATGGCGATCAGGTCGAGGCATGGAGCGTCGAACCCGGTCGTTAGGACATTGGCGTTCGTCAGGCAGCGAAGGCGACCGTCGCGGAAGGCCGCGATGATGCGGTCGCGGTCACCCTTTGGGGTTTCACCTGTCACGCATTCGGCCTGAATGCCGCGCTGGCGCATGGCGTCACGGACGGCGAGGGCATGGGCGACACCGGCACAAAAGACCAGCCATGAATTGCGTTCGGACCCCTTGGCGATGATTTCAGAGCACGCTGCCTGAGTGATTGCGTCCTGATTGGCAGCGGCCTCAAGAGCGCCTGCAACGAACTCGCCTCCCCGGCGCTGGACGTTGGACACGTCAATGACTTGGCCAGTCGCGCGCGAAACGAGGGGAGACAGGAACCCGTCATCGACGCCTTGCGCGATGCCATAGGTGAAGACCACGTCATCGAAGAGAGCGTCGTCACCATCGTCCAGACGGCCGCTGTCGAGCCTGTATGGGGTGGCTGTGAAGCCGACCACGCGGAGATCGGGGACAGCCTCGCGAAGCTTGCTGAGCAGCTTGCGATACATGCCATTTCCGGACTTAGGGATAAGGTGCGCCTCGTCCACAATGACGAGGTGGCGTTCGCCTAGTGTGCTGGCGTCCTCGTTGGCAACGGACTGGATCGAGGCGCACAGGATTTGCGACCGCTTGTCACGCCGACCGAGCCCGGCAGAGTTGATGCCGAGCGGTGCCGTTGGCCATGCCCGCAAGATGGCCTTGGCGTTCTGTTCCACAAGCTCCCGGACATGCACGAGCATGAGGACGCGCATTGTGGGATAAGCTTCGATCAGTCGCCGGGCCAAAGTGGCAATGACGACTGACTTTCCGGTGCCGGTGGCAAGATCAACGAGAGGGTTTCCGCCGCCCTCGTTCCAGTAGTTCATGAGGGACGACAGGGCTTCGTCCTGATAGCCGCGAAGTTCAATCATGGCAGCCACCAGTCCTTTGCCTCAAGGGTCTCTGGATCAATCCAGAGGATCGGCTTGCGGGCGTCCTTGAAGTTATCGACCTCGGCAGCAACACCCTTTGATCTGTCCCACCCCGGCAGCATGGCCACCACGAGGGCATCGCAGCGGGCGATCATGGCCTGGTCCACGTCCATCCATAGGTCGTGGTCGAGGGGGTCGATCTTGCCGTGCAAGGCGATGGGGTGACTGTGGGCGATGGGCGAGAATACATCGCGCCCTGTCTTGATGAGGCGGGCAGCCAATTCGCACGAGCGAATGAAGGCCATTTCAATACCGCCTGGGGCTTTGGTGTAGGGTGTGGCGAGATAAATGAGAGACGTCATCACGCAACCTCGGATTGAGAGAAAAGATCGTCCGAAGACGAAGATGGTTTTAGATTTGCGAGGTTCTTCACAGCCTGCCGGAAATAGGACGGCTTCAGCTCAAACCCGAGACCACGTCGGCCCATCTTCACAGCCGAATAGACTTCGGAACCAATCCCCAAAAACGGGGTTATCACCACATCACCGGGATTGCTCCAAAGGTCGATGCACCGCTCGATCACGTCGAGCTGAAGCGGTGAAATATGCTGCTCGTCTTTTTCGTCACGCGCCGAGCGATATTGCAGAGTGTTGGTCTGGTCGATGTCCATCCATACCGGAGAGGCATACCGCTGCCAGACGAGCACAGAGACCCACATATCAAACGGCCAAGGCTCACGACCTTCGGAACGTGTCTGGGCAGCGTGACGGTCATAGGCCGCGCGGCTGATGTCGAGGCCGGTGCCATGAAACTCATCGAACATGCCCGCCACGGGCTCGGGGTTGTCCCCCGGCTTTCTGAAGCTCAGGATATAGTCGGCAAGCCCCTGCCCGCTGATGGTGCTATCCTTAGTCATCTGCTTGTGCAGGAGCCGGATCGACTTCGTGCGCTGCTGTGCGACGACGGGATCTTTCCAGATGCAGACCTCAGAGTGATAGATCCACCCAGCATCTTCGTAGGCCCGGACAATCTCGCCACGGAAGTCACGCATTCCGATATTGCCGTGCCTGATCTTCGACATTGGAAGCTGCATACAGTGGACGCTGTGAAGGCGGCCAGGCATCGTGACCCGGTGCAGTTCAGAGATCAGAAAGGCATAGTGTTCCCAGAACGCAGCGCCTTCGTTGTTCGATATGTCGCGGTCATAATTGCTGAATTTGTAGAGCCCCTCAAACGGAGGGGAATGGATGCCGAAGTGGATGCTATCGCCTGGGATGGCTCGGATCAGCTCGCAACTATCGCCCTGGTAGATCGCATATTCAGGTGTCACAACCTGATCGACTGCTTTGATGTCGTGGGTCACGCTGCAACTCCAAGCCAAGAGGGAATGATGATCTTCTGTGTTGGCTGATAGTCTGGGCGATCCCTGACCATGCCCCTGACGTTTGCTGATGCTAGATCGGCCATGTGCATGACCATGGATGCCGCCATACGCTCAGCATCGGCCTCCTTGCGCTTCAGATTGGCGACGACTGCGCCTTCTGTTTCAGCCGCGATGAAGTGGACGGTGACAGGCTTGGTCTGCCCGAAGCGCCAAAAGCGGCGAACTGCTTGGAATACTTGCTCGAAGCTATCGTTGAGCCCGACGAACCCGGTATCAGCACAATGCTGGAAATTTAATCCAAACCCGGCCACGAGTGGCTTTGTAACCAGAACACGAATACGACCTTCAACGAAATCCGTAATCTTCCGCTCTTTCACTTCATCCGGGTCAGAACCTTTTGTCTCGACCGCCCCATGAATCGCGCGAACAAGCGCCTCGCTCTCAGAGTTGAGATTGCACCACCAAACAAATGGTCGATCGGATGGGGTCAGACTTGCCGCAAGGGCGACACGTTCCTCAACGGTATCCCGACGCGCCGCGATGCGCTCCTGCATCGTCGTGGCTTCCATAGGGAACAAGAGCCCGGTGTCCATGCTCGGTGCATATTTGACGCCTGCCGTATGCTGGTTCTGGGTCAAAGATGGAAGCTTGTATTTGCCGTCATCATAGCCAAGGTCAGACGGTTTGCGCAGCATGACCGACCACGACGCCATCCACCGCCAGAATTCATTCTCGGCATGGCCCTTGAGACGCCACTTCTGCGTGTCTCCCCCATCGTGGACAAAGAAGGTCGCAAGCATATCAGTGTATGACATGACCCCTAGAAACTCGGCATGGTTGCCAAGTTCCATGAAGTCATTCGGTGCAGGTGTGGCCGTAGCCGCCAGCCTGAATGGGACCGTCGCGCACTCCTGAATTAAACGTGTCCTATAGTGACCGTCCGTGCTTTTCAGGATCGAGCTTTCGTCAAGGATCACGCCGCCTAACGTCGAAAGATCGAAATGCTCGATCTTCTGATAGTTGGTGACATTGACGCCGGGTCCGACTTCAGAGGCATCCTTGACGATGCGAGCTTGCACCCCAAACTTATTTGATTCCCTGATGTGCTGCGCAGACACCGCCAACGGGGCGAAGATCAGGACGGGCTTGCCGGTGTGGCGAGCAACCTTGTCGCCCCATACAAGCTCCATGGCAGTCTTGCCGAGACCTGTACCGGCAAAAACAGCAGCCCTGCCCCTACGCAATGCCCATGCAACAATATCGCGCTGATGAGGGAACAGAAACGCAGGAAGCTCGCCAACATCACTCAGGCCGGTCGATGGATCGACCATGCGCTTGCGTTCGAGGAATTGCTGATAACGGTCAGTCATTTTCAGCTCCATCAAGCCAAGCCAGCCTGGACACGGTGACATCGGCAACCGAGCTAAGGGTTGCGCACTTGCCGACACGGGTCAGGGTTTCGCACTTCTCTTTCTGGACCTTGCTGCGTAGCTTCGGCATCTGCCACTCACGCGAACGCTGGCGCACGATTTCAGTCCGCTGAATTGTGTTCACCTTCATTGGATAGCCTCCGGAACATTCGGCTTTGGAAAACGGCCATCGATATAGATGGTGCCGTCAGTGAGTTTGTAAGTGACCTCTCGATAGTCATCGCTCGCGTCGATCTGTTCGCCGGGAACTAGATCAGGCAGGAACAAATGAAACGCGCACCCGGCACGCTGCTGCTCAAATGTCAGATTGACTTGATCGAGAGTGCAGACCCATTCACCTCCTGCGATGGATGAATGCAGGCACGTCCGGCAATTGGTGCGAGCCCATGAACTAGACTTGCAAATGCCTTCATGATCGCAGAACCGGCACTTGTAGGATTCGGTCCTCGCCGGGGCACTATCGGAAAAGGCAATGCGCTCGCCCTTGGCCACCAACTGAGCGGCCAACAGAGGATCGAACTTCACGCGCTCGGTCGAAACCTGGTCCGTGTTTTTGTTGTGAACGATGAACAAGGCACGATCTATGCCATGGGCAAGCATTCCGATCTGGGCTTGTGCTGTATAGGTCGGACTGTGAACAGCCATCCCCAGCCGCTGCCATGACTGAAAGCTTTTGTCGTTCATCGTCTTGGCTTCAAGAATGTGCCAAGTCTTTTCAGCCCCAGGCACGTTCAGGACCTTGCCATCGAGCTTTGCGACGATCACGCCGCTGATGGTTTCTTCCCACTGCTGCCCAGTCTTCGGGTCCATGTCATCGACATGAACGCCAATGGCGCGCAGATCGTCAATCATGCGCACTTCTTCACGATGGCCGGTCTGAAACAGACGCTCAAGGCGGCCTTCATGACGCACCAGCGTCGTCGTCCACCGGAATGAGTACCAGATCGACCGATCACATTCCTTGCCGATGGAAGACGCACCGATGCGCCTGCTATCGCGGGGCTTTTGAATGCGGCGATAGTGATGTTCTATCGCGCTTTCTATGGGTGATTTTATCTCCGGCATTGCTGCCATGACTGACCTCGGGTCGCAGTTCTCCGATCAGCCGGGCACAAGGCCCGGCCGTCGTTTCGTCAGATACGAAGAGGGTTGAAGACTAGCGGCGGTTAGCCCAAGGCGTTGCGCCACCCGCTGCCCGCGTCTGAGGCGGTGCAGACTGACGCTGTGCAGGTGCCTGCTGGCGAGGCGCAGGCGACTGTGTGGCAGGCTCACCTTCAGCGGCGTGGGAATACCGCTTCACGGCATTGCGCGGGCCATACTGGCCTGACTTGTCCTGCTCAATCGTCACGCGCAGCTTCACGGGGACACCGTGCAACAGCTCGGTATCATCTAGCGGCCCGCGAATGCCGCAGGCATTGCACAATTCAGCAAGCGCCTGCTGCCCGATCTTCTGGGCCGTCTCGTTCGCATTGCGGAAGTTGATGTTGTCCCAGATCTGACGACCTTCGCAGGGGCCTTCAGTGATGCGCCAGGTCAACTTGACCATCTTGCCAGTGCCGGACTTCGTATCGACAACGTCGCTTTCGACGACCTCACCGATATAAATTCCAGCCGGGACAGGTTCCATATTGTCGCGCGGTTCGACCTCATCAGGGACGAATGTTTCGCCAAGTCCAGCCATGATTATGCCGCCTTCTCTTCAGTGACACCGGAATTGCCCGGCAGATAGGGTGCGATAGCCTCAAAGCCCTTTGCCTTGTGATAGGTGAGCTTCGGCGGCATTCCGTAGCGGTTCTTCGCCACATAGGCGGGACGCCCTTCGGTGTACATGAACACCGTCGAGCCACCTTCGGCATGAACGCGCTTTTTGTTGAAGCCCTGATCTTCAGTCTTGATCGTGGCTTCCCGATTGATGAACAGGACGGCGTCCATCTCATCGAGGATCATGGCATTGGCACGCTTGTGAAGGCGCGGCTGATGGCGGGAATAGCTCGCCGCAGTCGGATCATCGAAGCGCTCGATGTCGGAATGAGCGATGCACACGACGGCCATGCCGCGATCCTTGCGGAGCGCATTCAGGCCAGCAATGAAGTCCTGCCACAGATAGTCGGCTTCGACATAGCCCTTGCCATAGCCAGGCGCTTCGATGCTGTCCCACTTGTGGGATTCGCAGACGGACGCCCACACGAGAGGCTGAAGCTTGTCGAGTGAATCGACAACCACGGTCCCGTACTGGTGGTCCTCAGTGTAGAGAGCCGCCAAACCTTCAAGCACCTGACCGAACGTATCAAGCTTGCCGAAGGAGCTGATTTCGAGATCGGACGGGGTGCCGTCTTCGATCTGAAGGAAGACGGGATCTGGGAACGATGCCGCCAGCGATGTCTTGCCCATGCCGGGCGGGCCATAGAACAGCAGACGGGGCGGCAGTGTCGCCCGTGTCCGCTTCAGGTCTTTCAATGTAAGTGCCATCTAACGATACCTCTCGTCTGTTTCCTCTCGTCTCTGGTCCACGGGGCGATGCGTGGAGACGAGAGGCGTTGTCTGCATGGCTGTGAGGCCAAGCATCGCCCCGTGGTTAGGTTGCAGCGAGAATGGGGGAGAGCTGGTCCGCAAGCCCTCCCCCTGCCGCACCACGAGCCCCCGCATGGGCGGACGTGGCAAACGTGATTTCATGGCCATAGCGGGCCAGCAGAGCCGCTTCCGCGCGGCCATGATCCTTCTTGCGCCGAAAGGCATCGGATGACGGCCACATGCGGATTGCATAGGCCCGCGATTCCTCTTTCTCCGACGACAGGCGGAAATGTTTCTTCCATTTGGCGGGCGTGACGTAATGAACGGGGATGTGCAGGGCAGACAGGACGCCAGTCAGACGACCGAAGGACACGCCAAACTTAAATGTCGAGCTAAGGCCCTGACGTGGCATGGCACCGACAAGTTCAACCATGGCGGCATCGGGAGACCACCGCGATATGATTGCCCCAAGGGCGGCCGCATCGACGTGAGTATCCATCACTGGCATGTCTTCGACGCCAACGAGGTCGAGGCCGTCGAGAAGAGCGAGAGCGCCGCTAGCGCCAGGATCGCAGCCGAGAATAAGCATCAATTACTCCTGATCCAAGGTGCGACGAACACGGCCATCGAGATGAACAGACGCGCGCAGCCCATCAGCTTGCGGGCGATAAAAGTCCGGGTCTTGCGAGCCCACACCGAGACGCGCTTCAAGGGTGGCAATGCGTTCGCATAGAAGCTTAAATTCATCACGCGCGGCCTTTTCTTCGATGTTTACTTCGCGGCGTAGTGTGTCGATTTCTTCGGCCCAAACGTGGCACCGCTCATCAGCGTGAAAGAGATCGCGGACGCGATTGAAAGAAAACCATTTGCGCAGTTTGCCGTGGGCAATACGCAATTGCTCTTTCACTGGTCCGCGTCCGCCGCCGAGCGTGCGCACATGGTTAGAAGCTTCGACAAGGGCACTCATATTGTTCCGCTCCGATGACATATCGGACTCCTCCGACGCTGATGGTGGTTCAGTCACAGCGTTGGAAGCGAACGCATACACACGCACAAACGATCAGTGACGAGTTGGAGAGCTGCCATTGATCGAGAATAGAGAAGCGATGGCCGAAGCCATCGCAGTTTCATCGCCAGCGAGTACAGGATAGGAGGATTGGCGATGGGTAAGGGTTTCGTGACGCACAGCCGCAGGTGTCACGATGAAGCGAGGCCGGGGAAGGTGTGCCCCCGCGTTGCCCCGGCCTCGTGTTTTCACGAAAGAGATCACGCCGCCACCTCAGACTTGGAGGGGCGGTCAACCCAGAGCGGCCATTCCAATCCATCGGGCCACTGATCGGAAAACCACCGCAGGGCGTGAAGCGCACGCTTCAGGGTCAGGTCACTTCCATCCTTGATGGATGAAAGCTTTTTCCCATCGTTGAAAACCCGCGAGCTGACAGTCACGAGTTCAAGGCCATGCGCTGTCGCATAGGCCTCGGCAAGGGAGAGAATGTCTTGAGCTGTTACCATGAGCGGTAGAATTACCGACACGATCGCGGCTGTCAACGGTTTTATTACCGAAAGCAAAAATTTCCGCGAACGGTCATATTACCGGCCATGGATTTAGCCGCCGTTCTCGCTCGCATCGAGCTTCGCCTGAAAATTCTTGGGGTTTCTGCGAACGCGGCGTCTATGGCGGCCCGAAAGCCTGACGCCATTAGGAATCTGCAACGTGCTGTGAAAAATAATGCACGCACTGGCATTTCGACGGCGACAATTGCAGCACTCGCTCCCGTCCTAAAAACCACCCCATCCTGGTTGCTGGAGGGTATCGGTGACGAAAATGCGCTGGATTCATTAGTCGACAAAGTTAACCAGAATACGCTTGTTACAAAACCATTAATTGACACAAACAACCCAATTCAGGCCACAATAGACCCACCAGACGGCGTGTACCTGACCCCGGCGGATCATACCCCTGTCGGAGGATCTGGATTAGCGCGGGACGTTCCAGTTTTGGGTGTCGCTGTGGGCGGAGAGGATGCGGACTTCCAATTTAACGGGGAGACAATCGACCGCGTGCGCCGCCCCGTAGGCATCGCCGGGCAGCAGGGCGTTTATGCTCTCTATGTCGTCGGGACCAGCATGGAGCCGAAATACGAAGAGGGCGACCTAATCTATGTCAGCACCACTCGCCCCCCGATGATCGGGGATTACGTTGTAATCGAACTCCACTCCGAGACTGTGGACGGGATTGGCAAGGGCTACATCAAGCGGCTGAAATCCCGAAATTCATCCAAGATCATTTGCACCCAGCACAATCCGCCAAAAGAAGTGACGTTTGCCAGGAACCGGGTGAAGGCATTCCATCGCGTTATCCCTTGGAATGAGCTGCTAGGGACCTAAAGCAAGGGCTGCGAAAATAATCGGTAGTTTTACCGTTTTCCCTATTGACTGCTCCGGTAGTTTTACCGACACTCAGGCATACCAGATACGGGATGCCTGCCATGACCTACACCGCTTCCATCTCCCTCGACCTCGACCATGCAGTGACGCTGCCGAACGGTGAGACTTGGTTTCTCGCTGGCGATCTGGACGTTCAATACGGCTGGAACAAGAGC
>CAISZN010000553.1 GCA_903889985.1 uncultured Hyphomicrobiales bacterium
ATACCCTCCGTGCAGAACTACTTCGCCCAGATGAAGTACAAGCCGAAGCCCTTCTTCAAGGAGGGCTTCCTCGTGGCGGGCTACGAGGCCGACATCACCGGCCGCATGCTGCCGCAGCCCAATCTCGAAAAGCTCGACCGCTGCACCTATCGTTTCGATGACTGGCTGGGCCACGACTTTGCGCTCGTCGCCTTCGGCTTTGATGCGCAGAAGACCATTGCGCGCACCGCCCATCTCGACTTCGGCCTTGGCACCCTGAAGCGGCTCGCCATCGTGCCCATGGGCATCAACATCGACCGCACCGCCGATCCGGCCATTGAAGCAGCGCGTGACATGGACAATCTTCTGGGGCGCTATGCGAAGCCCGGACGCGAGCTGCTGGTGCTGGTGCGGCCCGACCGCTATGTGGCCGGTGCCGTCGACGTGACACGCTCAGGCGCGCTCGAGCAATGGACTGGCGCTGTCAGGGCGCTGGTGAAGGCAACATTCACGGCCTGAAGAGCCGCGGGAGGGTGACATGGTGGCACGTCCGGAACTTGGCGCTTCGCTCGCCTATATCGAACTGGGATCGCCTGATCCGCTGGTGCTTGCGAAATTCTACGAGAAGGCCTTCTCGGCGGCCGTCTCGCCGGCCGGCACCTCCTATGTGTGCCGGGGCCCTGACCGTTGCGTGGTCATCAGCCCGGGCGCGCCCAAGACCCTGCTCTCGGCAGGCTACAAGCTGAAGGACAAGGCTGCGCTTGACGCGCTGGAAGCGCGCATTCGCTCCCATGGCGAGCCGGTAGACCGAACCTCGAGCCTCGTGTTCGAGGATGCGGTGGCGGTGCGCGATCCGAGTGGCAATCACATCTTCTTCGGCCTGCCGCGCAATGTGACGCCCCATGTGGAGGGCCTGTCAGGCCGCATCCAGCACGTGGTGGTTGCCAGCACCGATTGCGAAGGCATGATCGAATTCTACTCGAAGGTCATCGGCCTCATCGTCTCGGATCGGGTGCATGACAAGGACGGCGTGCTGAAGACCGCCTTCCTGCGCACCGACCACGAGCATCATGCCTTCGCCGTCTTCCAGGCGGGCGAGAACCGCTTCGACCATCATTGCTATGAGGCTGATGACTGGAATGCGATCCGCGACTGGGGCGATCATTTCGCCTCCTTCCGCATTCCGGTGAAATGGGGTCCTGGACGGCATGGGCCGGGCAACAACCTCTTCCTCTTCGTGCATGATCCCGACGGCAACTGGGTCGAGATTTCTGCCGAGATCGAGGTCACGCAGCCTGATCGCCCGATGGGCGTGTGGCCGCATGAGGAATATACGCTGAACAGCTGGGGCAGCGCGCCACTGCGCTCCTGAAGCCTCAGGCGGCGCGGCCGCGCTTGCGCAGGCGCGCGAGCGGCATGGTGATGCGGAAGACGGCGCCCCCGAGCCCGCCTTCCGCGCTGTCGACAAGGCTGATCTCGCCGCCCTGCGAACGCACGAGATCGGCGGCGATCGCAAGGCCAAGTCCGTTGCCGCCGGGACGCGTCGACTGGAATGCACCAAAGAGGCGCGCGCGGCGCATCTCGGGCACGCCCGGTCCGGAATCCTCCACATCGATCACCACACGGGTGCCATCACGCATGGCGCGAATGCGCACGAGCGGCGCGCGTCCAGGCTGCGAGCCGGCGCTTTCGAGCGCATCGATGGCGTTGCGCAGCAGGTTGAGGAAGATCCGGTAGAACTGCTCCGGATCAGCACGCAGCTCGATCTCGTCGGGTACGATGACTTCAATCGGGATGCGCGAGGCCCCGGGCGGCGCCACCGAATCCGCCACGTCCACCACAAGGCTGCGCAACTGGAGCCGCGAGAATTTCGGCGGCCGCTCGACAGCACGGCCATAGGTCAGGGTCGACTGGCAGAAGGCGATGGCGCGGTCGAGGGTGGCGATAAGCTTGGGTGCGAGACGGCGCGCCAGCGGATCGGGAGAGTCCGCGAGACGATCCGAGAGAAGCTGCGCGGAGGCCAGCATGTTGCGCAGGTCATGATTGATCTTCGCCACCGCGAGCCCAAGGGCCGCGAGATTCTTCTTTTCCTTCAGCTCGCGCACCAACGCGTTCTGCATGGTCGCAAGAGCGGACTCGGCAACGCCGATCTCGTCGCCACGCTGCGAAGGTTCGACAATGCGCGTCTCATCCTCGGGCGCCGCACCGAAATCCATGATGGTCGAGGTGAGATGGCGCACGGGGCGCAGCACCATCCAGTGCAGCGCGATGAAGCCGAAGCACCCAACGATGCCCGAGATGAACAGCGAGATGAGTAGCATGTTCACCGAATAGCGTCGCATCGCCTTCACGAGCGGTGCCTCGTCCAGCGTGAGTTCGAGGAACTCAGCATCGCCCGGGCCATCGCCCACGAGCTTCAGCA
>CAISZN010000554.1 GCA_903889985.1 uncultured Hyphomicrobiales bacterium
CCCCATCAGATGGCATGTGCCGCCAGACGCGCGAAGCTTGGCGATGAAGGCTGTGAGCTCGACATTTTTTGCCAGCTCGCCATTTTCCTCGGCATCGGTGATGCGCGGCAGGTCCTGCATGACGACCCGGCCTGCGCCAATATTGAGATGGCCGACTTCCGAATTGCCCATCTGCCCGCCGGGCAGGCCCACGTCCTTGCCGGAGGTGTGCAGGAAACTGTGCGGGCAGGTCTCCCACAGCATGTTGAAGGTCGGGGTACGGGCCTGGCGGACAGCGTTGTCAGCCGTTTCTTCACGCCAGCCCCATCCATCGAGAACGACAAGCATGACGGGGCGACGCTTCTGCATGGCTGAACCTTCGGGTTGGCAGGAATCCGGGCCGGTTCCTAGGGGAAAGGGCCCGGAGAAACAAGAGATGGGGTGCCGACCTGCCTTTTGGCAGGTGAGGTCAGCAAACTCAGGCAGTCACGACCACATGGCCGGTGCCAGTGGCATGTTCGGCAAAGTCATGGGCATCGGCCAGCTGGTCGAGCGGGAAACTCCCGGCAATGCGGTGGATGAGCCGCCCCTCTGCAGCACAGGCATTGATGCCCGCGCAGGTCGAGACAAACTGGGCCTCGCTCAGGAGATAGACGAAAATGAAGTGCATCCCCATGTTGCGGGCGCGGCGGCCAGTCTGGGTGACAGCCACCGTTGGCGCACTCGCTGCCCCGAAGGAGACAATCGCTCCGCCCTCGGCCAGCACCCTTTCGTCAAAGCCGATGGAGCCCGGCAGGTTGACCTCAACGATGTGGTCCACGCCCCGACCCCCGGTCTCCGCCAGCAGGCGCGCCTCAAGGTCCGGGTCCTTCCGGTCGAGGACAAGATCAGCCCCCAGGGCACGAACCGCAGTCACGGATGACTCGCCGCCACCGGTCGAAGCGATGACCCGGGCCCCACGCCACTTGGCAAACTGGACCGCATAGGCGCCGACCCGTCCCGTGGCGCCGGGCACATAGACCGTCTTGCCGGCAGGATCGCCCGCCACATGGACCGCGTGGTAGCCCGTCATGGCCGGGATGCCAAAGCAGGCCCCCTGCTCGAAGCTGGTGCCTTCCGGCAGGGCCTGGACCCGGCTTTCCGGCAGACTGATGAACTCGGCCGCAGTCCCCATGGGGCGGGCCCACTGTCCGTTGAAAACCCACACCCGGTCCCCGGCCCTGAACCGGGTGACGCCGCCGCCCACGGCCGCAACCACACCTGCTCCATCAGAATGGGGCACGACGCGCGCAAATTCGGGCTTGGCCTTCGCATTGGCGCGGCGCTTGTAGTCAGAGGGGTTGATGCCCGAGGCATGCAGACGCACCAGTACCTCTCCGGGCCCTGCCGTCGGCGTCGGCATTTCGCCGACCTTGATGACCTCGTGTGCCGGCCCTGTCGCTTCGAACCATCCCGCCTTCATGATCGGTTTCCTCGTGTGTGGTGGATCAGAGTGTCGGGCACCCCTTCCAAACGCAAGGGATCGACCGACGTGGCTGCAGTTGCCCATGGACTAGCCTAGGTTATAGATGGGCGCAAAGTCGCCGAGAGCGACAGGGAGGTTCTGATGAATTTTGCGGGTCGCGCCCTTCTGGGTTTCGCCATGGCACTGATGGCAACAACGGCACAGGCGCAGAGCCCTGCTGAGTTCTTCAAGGGCAAGACAGTCAACCTGCTGATCGGCGTCAGCCCCGGCGGCGAATATGATGTGCAGGCTCGCCTCATCGCCCGCTATCTGGGCAAGCATATTCCCGGCAATCCAACCGTCGTCGCTCAGAATATGGTCGGCGCGGGTGGCCTGACCGAGGCCAACTATCTCTATAACGTCGCTCCGAAGGACGGCACCTTCATCGGGATGATCCAGAATGGCCTTCCGATCATGCAGGCGGTGGGCCTGCCCGGTCCGCAGTTCGATTCCGCCAAGTTCAACTGGCTTGGTTCCATTGCCGCCACGGTCGAAACCCTTGCCGTATGGCACACTGCGGGCATCAAGACCATCGACGAGGCGCGCCGCACGGAAGTCATCATCGGCGCCGTCGGCAAGGGCGGCATCACCGACACCTTTCCGCGCATGATCAACGAGTTTGCCGGCACGAAATTCAAGATCGTTGTTGGCTACCCCGGCGGCAACGACGTCAATCTCGCCATGGAACGCGGCGAGGTTGCTGGCCGCAACAACACATGGTCGAGCTGGAAGGTCACCAAGAAGAAGTGGCTCGACGA
>CAISZN010000555.1 GCA_903889985.1 uncultured Hyphomicrobiales bacterium
CCGGAGCCCGAGGCAACATCGAGCACGCTGCGCCCTTTCACCACCTCGGGATGATCGAGAACGTAGCGGGCAAGGCCCTGACCTCCCGCCCAGGCAAAGGCCCAGAAAGGCGGCGGCAGGCCGATCTCACCCAGATCATCCTCGGTCTTCTGCCAGAGCTCCGTCGCCTCATCGGCAAGATAGAGCTGGATTTCAGGTGCATGGGGTACCGGCAAGAGACGCGTCTGGGCCCGGATGAACGCTGGCCGATCGAGGATCAGGCTCATCGGGCCAGCCAGGGCTCGGCCCAGCCAAGGCCCCCCACAGTGTCGCCACGCGGATTGTATTCGGCGCCCACATAGCCGCCCCAGCCCTGCGCCTCGAGGGCGGTGAAGACGCCGTCGAGACAGATCTCGCCTTCATCAGGCTCGTGACGACCCGGCACCGAGGCGATCTGCACATGGCCAATATGGGCGAAGTGACGGGCCAGCCGGGTGATCAGGTCACCTTCCATGATCTGCACATGATAGAGATCGAACATCACCTTCACATTGGGACAGGCCAAATCGGTGAGCAGCTCCACGACCTCGTCCGAACGCGACACGAAATAGCCCGGCCTGTCGCGGCTGTTCAGCGGCTCGATGAGCAGGGTCATGTCTGCCGGCGCAACCTCGGCAGCCCATCGCAGGTTCGCAAGGAAGGTTTCACGCGCCGCGTCCCGCGGGGCATCGGGGACGCCGGACATCACGTGGATCGCCCGGGTGTCCATCGCCTGCGCATAGCGCAGGGCCAACTGAAAATCCTCCCGGAAGCGGGCCTCAAGGCCCGGCACCGCTGCACTTCCGAAACGATCTCCCGGCGTCGTGTTCAGGCCAATCATCGGCACCCCGGCCTGCGCGAGCCTCGCGGCCAGCACATCGGCCTCAACCTCATAGGGGAACTGGCATTCGACCGCGGGAAAGCCTGCGTCAGCGGCAGCGGTGATGCGATCGGCGAAACCATGTTCGCGAAACAGCATGGAAATATTGGCGGCAAGGCGGATGCTCATGGTGCCCACAGTAGCGACCCGCCGCCCCATCACAAGCGCGGCCTTTGCCCGTCAGGCCAAAGCAGAATTCGTCAGGCGCGCCAGTTCATGGCCAAGTTCTGCATTTCGGGCCCGCAGGAACCGCGTCTCTGCCTCCAGCTCGGCGATGCGCGCGCGCATGTCGTTCTCCCCGGACGCCACGAAAGCCACGCCAACCTCAGTCGAGCTGCGCCAGCGCACGGTGGCACGATAGGTCTTCTGTCGCGCTGGCACATGCAGGTCGAATTGCTCGGGCAGTGCGAAGCTCGCAGACAGGATCAACTTGGCTCCCGACTTGGAGATGTTCCTGATCTGGCAGTCGTGACTTGAACAGCCATTGTTGAAAATGGCCTGTGCGCGCATGAGAGCACGAAGGCGATCTGTACTGCGGGTTTCCGACATGGCGTTCATCCCTCTGATGCCGCAAGGATGATTTTGCAATGCTTGCAATTGGATGAAATGCTAGGCGTCGTTACTCTCCAAATCGCAGGCAAGGCCGTAAAATTTTCGGAACACACATGCGCATCCTCGTAACAGGCGCTTCGGGCTTTATCGGCCGCCACGCGGTGGCCCGCCTTCTGGCCGATGGCCATGAGGTCAGCGCAATAGCGCGCGCGCCCCTGCCCATGTCAGGGGTCACATGGCACAGCTGCGACCTGCTCGCACCCGGACAGGGAGAGGCCATTATCGAGTCTGTCCGGCCCGACGTCCTTCTGCATCTTGGCTGGAGCACAGCCCATGGGCAGTTCTGGACGGACCCGGCCAATGAGGACTGGCGCCGGCGCAGCCTCGCCCTTGCGCGGGTGGCAGCCGAGGCCGGCACGCGCCGGATCGTGATGGCTGGAACCTGCTTCGAATATGCCTTTCCCGACATTGGCGACTGCGACGAAACCCGCACGTCGCTCGCCGGGCACACGCCCTATGACCGGGCCAAATCTGCCTGCTGGCAGGGCCTGCAAGGGCTGGCGGCCCAGCATAGTCTCAGCGTCGCCTGGGCGCGGCTGTTTCACCTCTACGGCCCCCACGAGAGCCCCAACCGGCTGGTGTCCTCGATCTGCCGTGCCCTTGTGGCCGGCGAACCCGCCCGCATGTCGTCGGGAAAGGTCTGGCGCGATTTCCTGGATGCGCGGGATGCGGGAACAGGCCTCGCGGCCCTCGCCGCCAGCCCTGTGGAGGGCGCCGTGAACATCGCCAGCGGCCAGGCCATCAGGCTCGTTGACCTCGCCGGCCAGCTGGCGGAGATCGCAGGACGACCTGACCTCCTGCAGGTTGGCGCCCTGCCGGACAGGCCGAACGAGCCCACGCGTATCGTCGCCGCCGTCGACAGACTGCAGCTGGAAGTCGGGTTCCAACCCGCCCATAGCCTGCCGCAGGGCCTGTCGGATGCCCTGGCATTCTGGCGCGACCGCGCCATTATGAGAGAGATATAGAATTATTTCTAAATTCGAGGCGCAGCTTATATAGCTCGCCCGCATGGAACCTGCCGGCGGACGAAAAGCTACCATGACGCAAACCAGTTCAGGCCCGAAGGGCTCTGATCGACAACTGCACCTGCAATGCCCCGTCTGCGACGGGCAATCTGGCGCACCGATCGATTCAGCGGTCACTGTTCCGGTGATGATGAACCGGGTCTATGGAAGCGCCCAGGACGCCAGAAATGCAGCCCGCGCAACTCTCTCGCTGGCGCGCTGTCAGGATTGTGGCTTCGTCTGGAACAGCCGTTTCGAGCCCTCCATCATGGCCTATGACGAGAGCTACGAAAACGACCAGACCCTTTCGTCCGCCTTCGTCGCGCATCTCACGACTCGCGCCCGCGACGTCATTGCCTCAGTGCCAGAAGCGGAGCCAATCGACGCGCTTGAAGTCGGATGCGGACAGGGGCGCTTCCTGCAGGAACTCGCCAGTGTCGGCGGCGGGCGCCTGCGCAGCCTTGAGGGCTTCGATCCCGCATGGCGGGGAAGCGGACCAGAGGGACCTGGTGGCGCTCGCATCCACCGCCGCTATTTCGACGCCACCAGTGCCCAACAGCTTTCACATGCGCCCAACGTGATTGTCTCGCGCCACACGATCGAACACGTAGCCGATCCGATTGCCTTCCTGAGGGCCATCCGTGCGGCGCTGGGGCCTGAGAGCCAGGCCAGCGTCTTTATCGAAACGCCCTGCATCGAATGGATCCTGCAACGCGGCGCGATGCAGGACTTCTGCTACGAGCACTGCTCCCTCTTCGATGCGCCCTCGCTTGCGACGGCACTCAAGCGCGCAGGCTTCATCGATGCACGGGTCGAGCACGTCTTCGGTGGCCAGTATCTCTGGGCACACGCGCAGGCCACGGCCCTGCCTCAGGGGCTGGCTTTCACCCGCGATGATGTCACACTGCCGCAGATTGACAGCGCTCGCCGCTCCTTCATTGCGCACTGGCGGCAAGAACTGGACAAGGCAGCACAAGACGGACCTGTCGCCCTTTGGGGCGCATCGACCAAGGGGGTCACATTCGCCCTTCTCAACGATCCACAGGCACAACTGATCGACCATGTTGTCGACATCAACCCGGCCAAGCAGGGCAGATACCTTGCCTTGAGCGGCCTCGCCGTTCTGTCTCCAGCCGACAGCATCCAGCGCGGGCCACAGACGATCTTCGTCATGAACCCCAACTATCTCGAAGAGATCCGCGAGAGCCTCGCAGCACAGGGTTCCAATCCCCGGCTCGTGCCGATCAACTGAGGCCAGGATGAGCGAACCGCAGGTCGCCGTCGTCTATTTGCTGCGCAAGGGCAACCCAGACGCATGGTTCCAGGCCTTTCTGGAGAGCGTTGCCCGTCATCCCGGCGGCATGTCCTATCTGCCTGTGGTCATTCACAAGGGCTACGAGCCCGGCGACATCCATCCGCTCGTGGCCAACTGGACCGACGGCGGTCCCGCGCCCCTCGTCCTGCCCATGAGCGACGAGGGCTTCGCACTCACCGCATTCCGCACTGCCGCCAGCGCGGTTTCGACACCTCGCATCCTGTTCCTGACGTCCTATTCGCGCATGCTCGCCAATGACTGGCTGGCGAAACTTGTCGCCGCCTCTGATCAGCTTGGCCCGGGCGCAGCAGTGGGGGCGACCGGAAGCTGGGAGGCGCTGGACGAAAGCACGCCCTTCCCCAACATCTGCCTGCGCACGACGGGTTTTCTGATCGAGCGGCTGCGCTATCTCGCCTTTCCGCACGCCTTGGAAAGCCGCTACGACGGCAATCTTTTCGAGGCGGGCCCCAACAACATGACACGGACCATCCTTGCGGAGAGTGGGAAGGTTGCCGTTGTCGACCGGGACGGCCGCGTGATCGCGCCGCGGGACTGGCCCGAAAGCCTGACCTTCAGGTCAGGCAACCAGCAGCGCCTGCTCATTGCCGACAACCGGACCCATGACTACCAGACAGCCGGCGGTGGCCGCCGCAAAAGACGGGCAGCCAGAGCTTTCGGGGATCTTGCCATGGTGACGCGGGAACCCATCTGGCGGCGGTGGCGCGTGGGACGAGCGTGGAAGAAGGGCGCTCCCCTGCCAGATCATCAATAATAGGCTTCAAAGCCCTTCTGCTCGTCGACCGATTTAGGTTCCGGCGAGAAGACGCCAGCAATTTGCCGGTAGAGCATCCGCCGCCAGCGATAAACCCTCTTGCCGATATAGACCGGCAGAATCAGGCGCAGCGCCGACCGCAGCAAGGGGCTGCCAGCCAGCGCGTCGATATCCCGCCGCGCGATCCCAGCAAACCGCTGCCGCAGGGTCGCCATGAGCTGCAGGTCTGGCCGGACACGTTGTCTTGTGCGGCCCAGCTTCGAGCGGCGGATGACCTGATGGAAGGTTGTGGCCTCAGTGCTTGCGATCCGCTCCCGGATGACCAAGGGAAAGAGCGTCAGGTGATCCCAGGCCCAGGGGTGGCGATATTCGCTCCAGACCTGCGCCACCCGCTCGGTCAGCGGCTCCCGGCGGAAGAGACCGTAGATCCAGCTCGGATGGGCCCTCAGCACGCGCAAGGGCACGGAGAGATTGACCGGGAACCGGGCGGTTCGCAGAAGGCGTCCATCAAGATCGGTACTTTGGATGATGCCGACTGCGAGATCCGCCTGCGCATTGGCGTCCAGCACGCCGACCAGAACCTCGAGATAGTTGGCATCCCAAACATCATCGCAGGCATGCCAGGCGAAATAGGGGGATCTGGCAGCATTCAGAGCATCGACGAAATTGGCGAGGGCCCCCTTGTTTTCCGGCTGCCGGAAATAGCGAAACCGCGGGTCCCGGGCGACCATGGCCCCTGCGATGGCAGCTGTCTCGTCAGTAGACGCATTGTCGAAGATCACCACGTCGAAATCGCCGAAGCTCTGAGCGCGGATCGCTTCGAGCGCCTGCGTCAGGTGAGGCCCGCCGTTGAAAACGGGAACGGCGATAGTCACCCGGGTCAAAAAGGGTCTCCAGAGTTCGACTGCCTAACGAGAATAGGCGTCACAGATGTCCCATGCCTTGCGAAGCGTCAATTGTCGACGGGATTTCCCGCAACGCAGATTGACTTGATTATACCGAAATGTCCCGCGACACCTAAGGTAAAGCTGCGGATACGACGATCTAAACCACCGATGCGCCTGATCCGCCATTCTGCAAGGCGGCTTTCTCGCCAGATTTCGCAGTGGCACACGATCTTGCCAATGGTTTAGGCATCCCGGTCCGGACGCTCATGATGATGCCGCACCCCTGATGGCCGAAAGCAAGAGGGGTATGATCGGCGTTACC
>CAISZN010000556.1 GCA_903889985.1 uncultured Hyphomicrobiales bacterium
AAGCCCGGCTGTGGCGGGGCCATCGCCATGGCCTGCGACATCACCTCGAGCGCCGACTGCGAGCGCACGGTGAAGGAGGCGGTGCGACTCTTCGGCGGCCTTCACATTCTCGTCAACAATGCCGGGCGCGGCCCCACCCACGTTGAGGACGCGCCGGGGACAAAGAGCCTGAAATTCTGGGAGGCCAATGAGGCCGCCTGGACCAATGTCATCACCACCAATGTCATCGGCACCTTCTACATGTCACGCCATGCCGCGCCGGTGCTGCTGGCTGGTGGCTGGGGCCGCATCGTCAATGTGACAACCTCGCTCTCGACCATGCAGCGCCGCGAGAACTCACCCTATGGTGTCAGCAAGACCGCCATTGAAGCTGAAACGCTGATCTGGGCGCAGGACCTCATAGGCACAGGCGTCACCGTCAATTCGCTGATCCCCGGCGGGGCTGCCAATACGAACTTCGTCAGCGCCCATGGGCGTGATAATGCCAAACGTACAGGCCGTCCGTTGCTTGAGCCAGAGGTCATGATCGCACCGATCCTCTGGCTTGCCTCCGAATTATCGGATGGCATCACAGGCAAGCGCTATGTGGGCAAGAACTGGCCGGCAGATATGGAAGTCGGTGCTGCAGCGGCAAAAGCCCTAGAGGCTCCGGTCCTGCTGCCTGCGGACCGCGCCTGAACCGATTGCCCGGCGAGCCCGCCTGAGACATGATCCACCCGCCCGGCTAAGCAGGATTCTGCAGCGGGCCAGAACCAAAAGGGAGGCCTTATGGCTGCCATCAGTTTCAAGGTGAATGGGAGCGCCAAGACGCTCGACGTTCGCGATCCGGAAAAGCCGCTGCTCTACGCGCTGCGCAACGAACTAGGCCTCAAGGGGCCGAAATTCGGCTGCGGCCTCGGGCAGTGCGGCGCCTGCACGGTCATCGTCAATGGCGAGCCGGTGCGGTCCTGCACGATGCCGGTGGCGAGCCTCGCGGGCAAAGACATCACGACGATCGAAGGTCTCGGCAGCCCCGAGAAGCCGCACAAGGTGCAGGCAGCCTTCATCGAGGAACAGGCCGCCCAATGCGGCTATTGCACCAACGGCATGGTCATGGCCACGGCCGCGCTGCTGCAGAAAGTGTCCAAGCCCACCGAGCAGCAGGTGCGTGACGCGCTGGCTGCCAATCTCTGCCGCTGCGGCACCCATGACCGCATCATCACCGCCGCCATGCGCGCCTCTGGGGGGACACGCGGATGAACCAGATGATTTCCCGCCGCAACATCCTGAAAGGCTCCGGCGCCGTTGTCGTCGCCATGAGCTTCACCCCGGCCGCAATGGCGCAGGGCGCCGCCAAGGCCAAGACCGTCGACGCCAAGCAGGTCGATGCTTATCTCGCCGTCCATGCGGATGGCACGGTGACCGTCTATTCCGGCAAGGTCGATCTGGGCACCGGGCTTCGCGCCGCCTTCCCGCAGATCGCGGCTGAAGAACTCGGCCTGCCCATCGAGAAGATCCATCTCGTCGAGGGCGACACGCGCCTGACCCCGGATCAGGGTTCGACCTCGGGCTCCAACGGCATCCAGCGCGGCGGCATGCAGCTGCGCGCAGCCGCCGCAACCGCGCGCCGCGCCCTCATCAAGCTCGGCGCCGAGAAGCTCGGCAAGCCGGCGGAAGAACTCGACACGGTTGAGGGCGAGGTCCGCCCGCTCGCCGGTGGTCCGGGTGTGAGCTTTGCCGCCCTTCTCGCCGACAAGACCTTCGACCTTTCCCTCGACGACAAGGCGCCGGTGCGCGATCCCGCGACCCATCGCTATGTCGGCAAGCATGTGCGCCGCCCGGACATTCCGGCCAAGGCCACGGGCCGTCATGTCTACATGCATGACTTCGAAGTGCCGGGCATGCTGCATGGCCGCGTGGTCCGCCCGACCGTTTATGGTGCGAAAATCGCCTCCGTGGACGAAAGCTCGGTCGCCCAGATCCCGGGCGTCAAGGTGGTTCACCTCGGCAATTTCCTCGGCGTCGTCGCCCCCGACGAATGGGATGCGGTGCAGGCAGCCAAGGCCCTGAAGGTTACGTGGACTGGCGGTGGCCTGCCGGTGGCGAGCAGTGACCTGAACGACTACGTCCGCAACCACGCCGAACAGGCCGGCGACCAGACCATTTCCAAGCGTGGCGATTTCGCCAAGGCATGGGATGGCGCGGGCCAGAAGATCGCGACGGAATTCTACTGGCCAACTCAGACCCACGGCTCCATTGGCCCGTCCTGCGCTGTAGCCGATGTGAAGGCTGGCGAAGCCACGATCTGGTGCGCCTCGCAAAGCACTCATTCCTACCATCGCCATTTCGCCGACATGCTTGACGTGCCGGCAAACAAGATTCGCCTCGTCTATATCGACGGTGCGGGCTGCTATGGAATGAATGGCCACGAAGATGCGGCGGCAGACGCCGCCTTCATGTCGCGCGCCGTTGGTGCGCCGGTGCGCGTGCAGTGGATGCGCCATGACGAACACGGCTATGACCCCAAGGGTCCCTCTCAGGTGATCACGCAGGAAGCCCTGCTCTCACCCGAAGGCAAGATCACGGCCTGGCGCTCGCAGATGTGGGTTCCGCAGAAGACCGACGGACTGAACTCGATTCCACTGCTGGCGGCCTTCGAGACAAGTTCCAAGCAGAAGGCCGGCATCAGCCCCGGCTCGGTCAGCGACGGCGCCATGCCGGGCTATGATGTGCCCAATGCGGAAGTGACCGTGCACTGGCTCAAGGACACGCCGCTGCGCCCCTCGCACCTGCGCGCACCGGGCCGTCCGGGCAACCTGATGGCCGTGGAAACCATGATGGACGAACTGGCACTTGCCGCCGGCAAGGACCCCTATGAATTCCGCCTTGCCCACCTCAAGAACCCGCGCGCTCGCGAATGCCTGCAGCGCGCGGCCAAGCTCTTCGGTTGGGAGACGCGGGCCACGCCGCGCAAGGACGGCAAGGGCCGCGGCATGGGCTTTGTCCAGTACAAGGGCAATGAAACGCTCATCGCCATCGCCATGGAGGTGGATGTTGATGCCAGTGGCCGCATCCGCGTGACCCGGGTGGCGGCTGCCCATGACTGCGGCCAGATCATCAGCCCCGATGGTGTTCGCGCGCAGGTCGAGGGCTGCATCATGCAGACCATCAGCCGCACCCTCTTCGAGGAAGTGACCTACGACCGCCAGAAGGTGACAAGCCTCGACTGGGGCAGCTACCCCATCCTCACCTTCCCGGATGTGCCGCAAATCAAGATCGATCTCATCGACCGCCCCAACGAACCAACCTGGGGTGCGGGTGAAGCTGCAGCAGCACCCGTGGCTGGTGCCCTGGCCAATGCGGTCTTCGATGCGACTGGCGTGCGCCTGCGTCAGGTGCCCTTCACCAGGCAGCGCGTCAAGGCTGCCATGGCGGAGACGACGACGAAGGCGGGGTAACAAGGTCGCAAACCTGCGGTGCACACCCTCCCCCTTGTGGGGAGGGTCGGCATCGCGAAGCGATGACGGGGTGGGGGTAGCGCGCGGTCAGCGCGCATATGAATCATTCCTGCTTCAACCAATTCCGATACGAAATCGCAGCGTCACCCCACCCCGCCGTGCTTCGCACGTCGACCCTCCCCATCAAGGGGAGGGTGTGTCAGCGGCCTTACGCCGCCTTGCCCTTCTTCGCATCTTCCATGATCCGCCAGATGCGTTCCGGCGTCGCCGGCATTTCGACATGGCGCACGCCCAGATGCGAAAGCGCATCGACGAGCGCATTGCCGATGGTCGGCAGTGCACCCACGCAGCCGGCTTCACCAGCACCCTTCACACCCAGGAAATTCGTCGCCGTCGGCACCGGATTGCTCTTGATGTCGATGTGAGGGAACAGTTCCGCACGCGGCATCGGATAATCCATGAAGGAACCCGTCAGATTCTGGCCACTGTCGGGATCGAAGCGCATCTCTTCCATCAGCATCTGCCCGACACCCTGGGAAATGCCACCAACGATCTGCCCCTTCAGCAGCAGCGGATTGAGCACATTGCCGACGTCATCGACGACGCAATAACGCTCAATGGTCACTTGCCCTGTATCCTCGTCGATCTCGACTTCGGCAATGTGGCAGCCATTCGGGAAGTTCTGCTTCTTGGTGTCATAGGCCATATTGGCGGAGAGGCCGAGTTCCATGCCCTCGGGCAGGTTCTTGGGCGACATGGCAGCCTTGGCGATGTCCTTCATGGTCAGCGTGCGATTTGTCTCGCGCGCCGTGAAGACGCCTTCCGAATAATCGACTTCGGCAACACCCAGCATATGGGCAGCAATCTTCGAAGCCTTGTCGATCACCTTGTTGGTGGCAAGCGCCATGGCCGAACCGCCAATGGCGGCAGTGCGTGAGCCGCCGGTGCCTTCACCAAAGAAGACCTGGTCCGTATCGCCCTGCAGATAGTGGATCTCATCCGGGTGGATGCCGAGCTTGTCGGCAACGATCTGCTTGAAGATGGTCTCGTGGCCCTGCCCATGGGACACGGCGCCAGAGATGATGGTCACGGAGCCCGTGCGATCGAAGCGCACTTCCGCGCCCTCGTAGCCGGGCGAAGCCGCTTTCTCGACCGTGTAGGAGACGCCGATGCCGCGCAGCTTGCCGCGCTGGCGTGCTTCCGCGCGCCGGGTCTCGAAGCCTTTATAGTCGATCATGTCTGTGGTCAGGTCCATGACCTTCTCGAACTCGCCGCAGTCGAGATGAAACGAGAGGGCCGTCTGGTACGGCATGGCAGAGGACGGGATCATGTTGCGGCGACGGATCTCGACAGGATCAATGCCCAACTCGTCGGCAGCCAGGTCGACCATGCGCTCGACCACGAAGGCAGCTTCCGGCCGCCCGTTGCCACGGAAGGGCCGCATCGGGTTCTTGTTCACGTAGCACACCGTCACGTCGACGGAGACGGCGGGGAAGGTATAGACGCCCGCCAGCGTGCCAAGATTACTCACCGGCCCGCCATCGGAACCAGGCTGCGAGTAGGAGCCCACCGTGGCGAAGGTCTTGATGCGCATGCCGAGGAACTTGCCGTCATCATCGACTGCCAGTTCGGCTTCGGTGACGTTGTCGCGGCCGTTGGCATCGCTGATGAAACTTTCCGAGCGGGTCGAGACCCACTTTACCGGACGGCCCGTGACCTTGGAGGCCAGCAGCACCATGCCGACTTCGTTATAGACGCCCGACTTCATGCCGAAGCTGCCACCGATGTCGCCGGCGACAACGCGCAGCTTGCTCTCGGGCACATTGAGGGTCTTTGACAGCTCCTCGCGGAAATTGATGGCGCGCTGGAGCGTCGTGTAGATCGTATAGCGATCAGCTGCGGCATCGTAGACACCCAGCGACGCGCGGGTCTCCATAGTGGCCGCGGTCACGCGCGAGAGCTTGAAGCGATGGCGCACGATGCGCTTGGCGGACGCCATGATCTCGTCCACCTTCGCCTTGTTGCCCTCCGTATGCACGAAGCAGATGTTGTTTTCGCAATCGTCCCACACCAGCGGTGCGCCGGGTGCAGAGGCATCGGCCGTGGACAGCACATGCGGCAGGATCTCGTAGTCGGCCTCGATCAGGTCCGCAGCGTCCTGAGCCTGATGCAGGGTTTCTGCGACTACGAAGGCGATGGGGTCGCCGACATAGCGCACGCGGTCCTTCGCCAGTGCCGGAAAATGCGGACGATACATGGGGGAACCATCGCGCTTCTTCTTGCCACTGGCACGCGGCAGGTCCCCGAAGCCCGAGTTCAGCCAATCCTCGCCGGTGAGCACCGCCGACACGCCGGGCGCGGCCTTCGCCTTCGACACATCGAGGCGGGTGATCTTCGCGTGGGCATGAGGAGAGCGGAACACGCAGCCATAGAGCTGGCCGGGGAAGGCGAGGTCATCCACATAACGGCCGCCACCGCGCAACAGCCGCGGATCCTCGAAGCGCGAAACCGGCTGGCCGATTGCAAACTCACCCATGGTCGTCCCCATCAATTTGTTTGAGAGGGCGGGCGCGCAGATCTACGTCGCCGCAAGCGCAGGCCCGCCGCTAAATGCAAACCGGCGCGGGGATCACCCGCGCCGGAGAAGAGATCAGCGGGTCAGCGCCTCGACGGCACGCCGCACATAGACCTTGACGAGATGCGCGCGATATTCGGCGCTGCAATGGATGTCGCCGAGGAGATCCGCGGACGAGACATCGAGATTGGCAACCGCCTCGGGCGTGAAGCTCTTGGACAGGGCCGTTTCGGCCGCCGTGTGGCGGAACACGCAGGGGCCAGCGCCGGTCACGGCGACCCGCACGGTCGAACCATACTGGGCCACCATGGTGCCAACCACCGCGTAGCCCGAAGCCGGGTGACGGAACTTCATGTAGTAGGCGCGGGTCGGCACCTTGAAGCGCACGGCGGTGATGATCTCGCCGGGCTCCAGAGCCGTCTCGAACAGGCCGAGGAAGAAGTCGTCAGCCGCGATCTCGCGCTGGTTGGTCACAACCGTCGCATCGAGGCCGACAACGGCTGCCGGATAGTCGGCGGCCGGATCGGAGTTCGCAACCGAACCCCCAATGGTGCCGCGATGGCGCACGGCCGGATCACCGATGTTGCCGGCGAGCTGGGCGAGCGCAGGCAGCACTTTGGCGATCTCTGCGGAGGCCGCGACGACCGCATGGGGTGTCATGGCCTTCACGGTAACGTCCGTCGGGGTGACGGTGATGCCCTTGAGATCCGGGATCTTGGCCAGGTCGATCAGGTCGGTCGGCGCGGCGAGGCGGTTCTTCAGGGTCGGCAGCAGGGTCATGCCACCGGCGAGCAGCTTCGGATCTTCCGCGGTGCCCAGCAGGCCGGCAGCGTCAGCAACATCCTTGGCGCGATGATAATTGAAGTTATGCATGTCTCACACCTCAGCTGCGGGACGCGTTCATGACGGTAGAGGCATCCATGATGGCCTCGACGATGCCCTGATAGCCCGTGCAACGGCAGATGTTGCCTTCGAGCTGGTGACGGACCGTCTTCTCATCGGCGCCAGGCAGGCGATTGGCGATATCGACGCCCATCATCACCATGCCGGGGGTGCAGAAACCGCACTGCAGTCCGTGATGCTCACGGAAAGCCGCCTGCATCGGATGCAGGGTGCCATCCTCGGCTGCGAGGCCTTCGATGGTGGTGATGCTGCAGCCCTCGGCCTGAGCCGCGAGCATGGTGCAGGACTTCATCGCCACGCCGTCGACATGGACGACGCAGCAGCCGCACTGGGTGGTGTCGCAACCGACATGGGTGCCGGTCAGTCGCAGGTGCTCACGGATGAACTGCACGAGCAGCGTGCGCGCCTCGACCTTGCCCGACACGGGCTTGCCGTTGACCTTCATATTGACTTCGATGTCCACTCTCGAACCTCCCGCTGCAATCTCGATCAGGCTACCCTCAGGCAGCCGCTTCTGTCCTGGCCCCGTCGATGGCCCGCCAGACCCGTTCCGGGGTCAGGGGCATGTCGATGTGACGGATACCATACTCTTTCAACGCATCGGTAACAGCCGACACGATGGCAGGCGGCGCACCGCAGGCCCCCGCCTCGCCGGCGCCCTTGACACCCAGCTCGTTGGTCTTGGCCGGCACCACGTTGAAGTGCGCCTCCATGTGTTCCACGTGGGCGGCGCGGGGCATCCCATAATCCATATAGGACGCGGTCAGCAGCTGGCCATCGGCGTCATAGACCACGTTCTCGGTCATGACCTGCCCGATGCCCTGCATCACGCCGCCATAGACCTGGCCGTGCACGATCAGCGGGTTCAGCACCACGCCGCAGTCATCCACCGCAATGTACTTCACGATGTCGACGATCCCCGTTTCCGGATCGACCTCAACCTCGGCCACATGGGCGCCGTTGGGGAAGTTCTCGACCTCGTTCTTGAAGGTGACCTCCTCGTCGAGCCCAAGCGCCAGACCTTCCGGCATTTTCTTGGGGTCGTGGGCGGCGGCGGCCACTTCAGCCAGGGTGATGCTGGAGGCCGCGGCCTTGAACAGGCCATTCTCGAAGACGACTTTCTCGGCTTCGGTCTGCAGCAGGTGCCCGGCGATCCTCTTGCCCTTGGCGATCACGGCCTGCGCGGTGCGCTTGACGCCCATGCCGCCGACCATGGAGGAGCGGGAGCCGAAGGTGCCCACCGACATGGCCGGCGAGGTCGCCGTATCGCCGTTGACCAGCGTCACCTTGTCGAGATCGAGGCCGAGATATTCATTCACGAGCTGGGAATAGACCGTGTCATGGCCCTGGCCATGGGCATAGGTGCCGGCAAAGAGGGTGACATTACAATCCGCATCGATGCGCATGCGCATGCCTTCCACCGGACGGCTGCCGGCGCCTTCGATGAAGGAGGCAAGGCCAATCCCACGCAGCTTGCCGCGCTTGCGGGCCTCGGCGCGACGCGCCTCGAAGCCCGCCCAGTCGGAATCATCCATGGCCATCTTCATCGTGCCATCGAAGTCGCCGGAATCGAGCGTGAAGCCAAGATGCGTCTTGTAGGGCATCTGGTCTTCGCGGATGAAGTTGCGGCGGCGGATTTCGTCCCGCGACAGGCCCGTGGCATCGGCGGCGGCATCCATCAGGCGTTCCATGATGTAGTTCGCCTCGGGCCGCCCCGCCCCGCGATAGGTATCCGTGCAGACCGTGTTGGTGAACATGGGCTTCACGGAGAAGTAGAAGTCCGGCACGTGATAGACGCAGGGGATGATGCGCCCGCCGCCTTCCATGGGAAGGCGCACGCCGTTCTCGGACAGATAGGCGCCGACATTCAGCAGCGTGTCGAGCTGCATGGCGATGATGCGGCCATCCTTGTCGAGGCCGATCTCGGCATCGTTGATCTGGTCGCGGCCATGGTAGTCGGACATGAAGGTCTCGGCGCGATCGCCCTTCCACTTCACCGGACGGCCGAGCATCTTCGCCGCGAAGGCAACCGTCACCGTCTCGGGATACATCTTGCTGCGAACGCCGAAGCCGCCGCCCGTGTCGCGCGAGATGATGCGCACCTTGTCGGCGGGAAGATGGAGCAGGTTGTCAGCCAGCATCTGCTGCAGGCGCCGACCACCCTGGCTTGGGGTAAAGACCGTGAGCGCGCCCTGAGCAGCATCGAACTCGGCAGCCACCACGCGCGGCTCCATCGGGCTCGGCGCCACGCGGTTGTTGACGAGCTGGACCCGCACGCGCTTGTCGGCAGCAGCCAGCTTGGCCTCGACCGAGGCCGCATCGCCATATTCCCAATGCACGATCAGGTTGGTGCCGAACTCCGGCCACACCAGAGGCGCATCGGCCTTCAGCCCATCGGCCGTGCTGGCAATGGCCGGCGACGGTTCGAAATCGAATTCGACCACGTCGGCGGCATCGCGCGCCTGGGCTGGCGTGTGAGCAATCACGAGGGCGAGGCACTCGCCCACGAAACGGGTTTGCGCCGTCGGCAGAACCTGCCGCTGGGGCTTGTTCATGAGCTTGCCGGTACGGTCCTTGTAGGCCGCGTCATTCACGAGATTGCCGACACCGGCCGCCACGAGGTCCTGCCCGGTGATGACGGCAACCACCCCCGGCATGGCCAGGGCGGTCGATTTGTCGACGCCGTTGATTCGGGCATTGGCATGGGACGAGCGCACGAAAGCGCCATAGAGCTGGCCGTCGAGATTGATGTCGTCGGTGAATTGCCCCTGGCCCGTCAGCAGGCGGACATCTTCCTTGCGTCGAACCGGCTGACCAATCCCGAACTCACCCATCCCTCAACCATCCCTCGTCTGGGGCCCTTGCCCTCTTGCCGGAGCTTTAAAGCGGTTTGCGGTGCAGACTGCAAGCCTCAAGGCCTTCCGTTCCGCCACGCACAGAACGTGCCGGAAGGTGTAGCGGATCAGTAGCAGATGCCGATGCCCTGCTGCCCCTGTCCGCCGAGCGATTCAAGAAAGGTCCGCAGGTCAGCCTCGATGCGCTTCAGGCTCTCTGGCGAGAGCCCTTCCTGATCAAGTCCGGCGATCCAGCCCTCGAAGCGGCGAGCCGCCGCGCCAGGCACGGCGGCCTTGCGCGCTTCAATGAGTCGCACGAGATCTTCATCAGCCAGCTGGCGATACCGAGCCAGCAGGTAGTCGGTCAGGTCCTCCTCGACCATGTCCGCCTGCAGGGCCGGCATGAAGAGCCCGCCGCAGCCGCAGCCCGGATCATGGGCACGGCTCAGCCCCTCGACCCACAGGTTGGCAAGGCCAGCAAAGCCCTCCGCCTGTCGTCCTGCTGGGCGCCTTAGAGCCATGCCTATTCCGCAGCCACGGATCGCAGCGCAGCCGTCGCGCCTGCATCAAGGGCGCCATCGGTCACCACGACCCGATAGGCCCCACGGGCCACCTCGGCGCTGACGTAGCCCTCGGCCACGTCAAAGGCGACCCTGTCGGGCTCCCGGTCGACGGGTTGGCCAAAGCCGCCCCCGCCACCGGACAGATGATGGATCTGGTCCCCGATCGCGAGGCGCCGGGTGAAGACCTTCGCATTGGGCAGGTCGGTGATCATCTGACCATTTATCCGCAGGTTGACCTTGTTGCCGAGGCCATCATGGCCGCCCTCGAGGCCCCAGGGGGCGCAATGGGAGCGGTCGATCTGGGTGTTGACCGTGATGGGAACCCGCGCCTCGACGATGCGATGGATGCCGAGCCCGCCGCGCCACCGGCCCGGCCCGCCGGAATCCTCCCGCAGGGCCACCTGCCGGACGATGACCGGGAACTTGGCCTCGACCTGCTCGATGGGGGAATTGTGGGTGTCGCCGTCGTTCATGCAGACCGTGGCGCTCATGCCGTCTTCGGACTTCTTGGCGCCCCAGCCGCCGCCCAGCGGGCCCATGTTGCCGATGAAGAAGCGACCATCACGCGGATTGATGCCGAACATGTTGATTGTCATCAGGTCAGCATGGTGGCCCGCGATCACCTGATCGGAAATCGCCGTCGACAAGGCCTTGAACACCGTGTCCACGATTGTCATTGGGTAGCACATCCACTGGCGCATGGCGGCGGGCCGCACGGCGCTCACCACCGTGCCCGGCGTCAGGATGACCTTGAGCGAGCGGAAACTGCCCTGGTTGATGGGATAGTCGGTCGGCGAGGTCAGGCACTTGTAGGCCACCTCGGCGCAGGCATAGCCCGTCGTCTCGCCGGAATTATAGAAGCCCCGGACCTGCTTGCTGACCTCGCTGAGGTCGATGGTGATCTCGTCGCCCTCGACCATGACGCGCACCTTGATCGGCACGCGCTGGCCAATATCGACGCCATCATCGTCCATGAAGGATTCCGCCTCATAGACACCATCGGGGATGGCCAGCGTGCGCTCACGGGCACGCGCCTCCGACTGGTCCATGATGGCGCGGATCGCTGCGAGGACCTCGTCACGGCCATAGCGGTTGAGCAATTCGAGATAGCGCCGTTCACCGGTCTTCACCGCCGTGACCTGCGCACGCAGGTCACCCATGGCGCGCTCGGGAATTCGGACGTTCATGCGGATGATGTTGACCAGATCCTCATTCACGACGCCCTGATTCTGGTAGCGCATGATCGGGATCTGGATGCCCTCGGAATAGATGTCCGTGGTCACGCCACCCAGAGCGCCGCCCACATCCTGCCAATGGGCCATGCAGCAGGTGAAGCCAGCCAGCACGCCCTCGTGGAAGACGGGCATGGTGAAGGTGAAGTGGTTGAGATGGCTTCCGGTCAGATAGGCATCGTTGGTGACGTAAATGTCCCCTGCCTTCATGTTCTCGATGCCGAAATGGCGGATCTTCTGCTTCACGGTCTGCGACATGCCGCGAATGAACATGGGCAGGCCAAGGCCGATGGAGACCGTGTCTCCCTGTGGCGTGAAGAGACCGACCGTGAAGTCGAGCGCCTCATAGATGATCATGTTGTAGGCGGTGCGCATGAGATTGGTCTTCATCTCTTCCGTCACCGCCAGAACGCCATTCTTGATGATGGCGGTCAGCACTGCATCGCCCGCGCGGGCGGACTTGGTGGTCACTGTCGCGCCGGACATCAGCGGCCCCCTCCGATTGCAATCACGAGATTTCCATAGGGATCGACGCTAAGCCTGTCGCCCGGCAGGACGACGGTGGTCGAGGCATGTTCCTCGATGAGTGCCGGTCCCTCGATCTGGTTGCCGGCCAGCAGATGCTCACGAATGAAGATTGGCGTCGTAATCGCCTTGCCAGCCTCGGTGAAGAAGACTTCGCGCGCCGGCAGGCTCGCCGCCCTGGGCGGCTGTGCCTCGCCGCTGGGAATGCGAGACAGGGGCGGCTTGCGCATGACGCCATTGACGGTGACACGCAGGCTGACGATTTCACCCGGTTCATTAGGCGCACAGGTGCCATAGCGCAGCTGGTGCACGTCATCGAAAATCTTCTTGATTGCGCCACGATCCTGCGCCTCGAAGAGGGAGCGCGGCAATTCGATCGTGACCGAATGCTCCTGCCCCACATAGCGCATGTCAGCAGCCAGAGTGACGGCAGCCTCCGCCGTGGTGATGCCGCTGCCCGCGAGCGCTGTCATGCCCTCCGCGATCATGCCATCATAGATTGACTGGATCGCCTCGAAGGAGGCATCTGCCAGACGCATGGGCGCCGTGCGGACGTAGTCGTAACGCAGGTCCGAGAAGAGCATGCCGAAGGCACAGAAATGCCCGGGTGAACTCGGAACGATCAGCTTGCTCACCCCGATCTCGCGCGCAACGGCTGATGCATGCAGCGGCCCCGCGCCACCGTAAGCGATCAGCGGGAAGGCAGCCGCGTCAAGGCCGCGTTCGGTGGAGACACCCTTGACCGCGTAGGACATGGCGGTTGCAGCGATGCGCAGGATGCCCTCCGCGGCTTC
>CAISZN010000557.1 GCA_903889985.1 uncultured Hyphomicrobiales bacterium
AGCCGAGACATCGGCCAGGACGCCGGAGCGGCGACATTCATCCAATCCGGCCGGTTCATGGACACAGAGCGCAAGACAGATGTCGCCCCGCCCTCCGGGGATGACGCGCCTTCCCTCGGGCTAGATCTTGGCGCCCCGGCATCAGCGCCGGCTGCCTATCGCGTCCTCGCCCGCAAGTATCGCCCCTCAAGCTTCGAGGACCTCATCGGTCAGGAACCGATGGTGCGCACCCTCTCGAATGCCTTCGAGCTCAACCGCATCCATCAGGCCTATCTGCTGACCGGCGTGCGCGGGGTCGGCAAGACCACGACCGCCCGCATCCTTGCCCGTGCCTTCAACTACGAAGTGCCGGCGAAGAACGGGCATCCGGCCGTGACCCGGCCGACGATCGACATGCCGGAACTCGGTGTCCACTGCCAGGCCATCATCGACAGTCGGCACATCGACGTCATCGAGATGGACGCCGCCTCCCATACGGGCGTCGACGACGTGCGCGAGATCATCGAGAACGCGCGCTTCCGCCCGGTCATGGCACGCACCAAGGTCTATATCATCGACGAAGTGCACATGCTGTCGAAGAACGCGTTCAACGCGTTGCTGAAGACCCTCGAGGAACCGCCCGAGCATGTGAAGTTCCTCTTCGCCACCACCGAGATCGAGAAGGTGCCGGTGACCGTGCGCTCGCGCTGCCAGCGCTTCGACCTGCGCCGCATCGAGCCCGAGGTTCTGGTCAATCATCTCGCCGGTATCTGTGCCAAGGAGAGCGTGCCCATCGACCGCGATGCGCTGGCGCTGATTGCGCGCGCGGCGGAAGGCTCTGTGCGCGACGCCCTCTCGCTGCTCGACCAGTCCATCGCCCATGGGGCGGGTGCCAACGCGACCATCACCGCCGAAACACTGCGCCACATGCTGGGCGTCGCGGACAGAGCACGCATCATCGACCTCTTCGAATTCGTCATGAAGGGCGACGTGGCCTCGGCCCTCACCCTGCTGAAGGACCAGTACGATCAGGGCGCCGACCCGGCCCATGTCCTCACTGCCCTCGCCGAATTCGTGCATATGGTCACACGGCTGAAGATCATGCCCGCGACGCCCATGGATGCGACCATGAGCCCGGAAGAGTTTTCGCGCGGCCAGCAGTTCGCCCAGACCCTCACGCTGCAATCCCTGACACGGGCCTGGCAGCTGCTCACCAAGGGCCTGCTGGACCTCAGGGACTCGGCCCGCCCGCTGGCAGCAGCCGACATGGTGCTGGTGCGCCTGGCCTATGCGGCGGACCTGCCAACGCCCGACGATGTCATCCGCAAGCTCACGTCCGGAACGCTCGCAGCACCTGCTTCCGCGCCTCGCGGGCCTGCGCCGGGTGGTGGTGGGGCAAGCGCCAGTGCCAGTGGCGGTGCGAACGCCATGCGCGCCGTGGCCTCCTCGCCCGCACCAAATCATGCACCCATGGCTTCGGCGCAGGCTGCACCCCAGCCGCGCGTCGAACTTCGCAACCTGCAGGACATTGCGACACTGGCGCAGGTCAATCGTGACATCCAGCTCAAGATTGCGGTCGAGCGCGACATCCGCCTCGTGCGCTTCGAGCAGGGCTCGCTCGAATTCTCGCTGACGCCCGGCGCATCACCCACGCTTGCCCAGCAACTCATGCGCCGCCTGCAGGAATGGACCGGCATCCGCTGGATGGTTGCCATCTCCCGCGAGGAAGGTGCCCCCACCCTGCGCGAAGTGCAGGACGCGCAGGAAGCCGAGCGCATGACCGGGGTGCGCGCCATTCCGCTGGTGCGCAGCGTGCTTGATCATTTTCCCGGCGCGGAAATTGTGGCCGTGCGATCGCCCGAGCCCGAGGCCCCGCCGGTCTCGCCCGCCATCGTCGCCGAGACGGCCGATGCGAGCGAGGACATCGGCTATGTGGACGATATGATCATCGAAGATGATCTGTGATCAGGTGAAGTCATGAAAGACATCATGGGACTGATGAAGCAGGCGCAGGCCATGCAAGCCAAGATGGGCGAGATGCAGGCGCAGCTCGAACAGACCGAGGTTCAGGGCCAGTCGGGCGGCGGGCTCGTGCGCGTCACGCTCACCGCCAAAGGCGCGATGCGCGGCGTGACGATTGATCCCTCCCTGCTGAAGCCGGAGGAAGCCGAAATCGTCGAGGATCTCATCGTCACGGCCCATGAGGATGCACGCCGCAAGGGCGAGGCCCTCATGGAAGAGAAGATGAAGAGCCTCACCGCAGGCCTGCCCCTGCCACCCGGCATGAAGCTGCCGTTCTGACATGGCCGAACGCATTGCAGGCCCTGAGATCGAGCGGCTGATCCAGTTGCTGGCGCGCCTGCCGGGCCTTGGTCCACGCTCGGCGCGACGCGTGGCGCTGCATCTCATCCGCAAGAAGGAAGAGCTGCTAGGGCCGCTTGCCGATGCCATGGCGGTGGCGCGCGAGCGCATCATGACCTGCAGCGAATGCGGCAATGTGGATACGAGCGATCCCTGCACGATCTGCAGCGATTCTCGCCGCGAACCCGGCGTGCTGGTGGTTGTCGAAACCGTTGCCGATCTGTGGGCGCTGGAGCGCGCGGGTGCCATTCGTGCGCGCTACCATGTGCTCGGCGGAACGCTCTCGCCGCTCGATGGCATCGGGCCAAGGGACATCAATCTCGAAAGCCTCGTGCCCCATGTGCTGCAGCGGGAGATCCGCGAGGTGATCCTGGCCGTCAATGCCACGGTCGACGGCCAGACGACGGCGCACTACGTGACGGACCTGCTGGCACCGCACGAGGTCAAGGTGACACGGCTCGCCCATGGCGTGCCGGTTGGCGGCGAGCTCGACTATCTCGACGATGGCACGCTCTCAGCAGCGATCCGGCAGCGCACGACATTCTGA
>CAISZN010000558.1 GCA_903889985.1 uncultured Hyphomicrobiales bacterium
GCGCACTACGTGACGGACCTGCTGGCACCGCACGAGGTCAAGGTGACACGGCTCGCCCATGGCGTGCCGGTTGGCGGCGAGCTCGACTATCTCGACGATGGCACGCTCTCAGCAGCGATCCGGCAGCGCACGACATTCTGACAACACGCACCCACCCTCCCCTTGACGGGGAGGGTGTGCGGCCTCGCGTGACATCGCTCAGCGCCTGTCGCGCTCACACCTTGTAGAAGGCGCGGTACCAGTCGACGAAGCGTGGGATGCCGGTCTCGATGGATGTTGCGGGGCGAAAGCCCGTGGCCTGAGCCAGCGCCTCAACATCCGCGAAGGTCGAGGGGACGTCGCCGGGCTGCATGGCGACGAATTCCTTCTTCGCCTCGCGGCCCAGCGCCTTCTCGAGCACGCCGATCATCTCCATCAGCGGCACCGGCTGATGGTTGCCGATGTTGAAGATCGCATAGGGAGCATTGCTGGTGCCGGCATTGGGAGCGAGCGCCGACCATTGCGGATCGGGTGCGGCCACATGGGTGAGCGTGCGCAGCACGCCTTCAGTGATGTCGTCGATAAAAGTGAAATCGCGATCCATTTCGCCATTGTTGAAGATGCGGATCGGCTCGCCCGCCAGAATGGCGCGGGTGAAGAGGAACAGCGCCATGTCGGGCCGGCCCCAGGGCCCATAGACCGTGAAGAAACGCAGGCCCGTCGTCGGCAGGCGATGCAGGTGGCTGTAAACATGGGCTACGAGCTCGTTGCTCTTCTTGGTCGCCGCATAGAGCGACAGCGGATGATCGACCGGATCCTCCACCGAGAATGGCTGCTTCTCGTTGCCGCCATAGACGGAGCTCGACGAGGCATAGACGAAGTGGCGCACCTGCGCCTCCCTGCAGGCCTCGATGATGTTGAAGAAGCCCACCAGGTTGGAGCTGATGTAATCCTGCGGATGGGTGAGCGAATGGCGCACGCCTGCCTGCGCCGCCATGTGGGCGACATAGAGGGGCTTCGTCTCGCGCAACGCCTTTCGCACGGCCTCGCCATCGGCAAGGTCGGCGCGGATAAAGCTGAACCCAGCGAAACGGCGGAGCTCCGCGAGGCGCGCTTCCTTCAGGGCGGGGTCGTAATAGGCATTGACATTGTCATAGCCCACGACCCGGCAGCCCAGTTCCAGCAGGCGGCGAGAGAGATGATAGCCGATGAAGCCGGCAGCGCCTGTGACGAGGACGGGTGCCTCGCGCAGCCTGTCGATTGCATCATCCATATCCCCGCTCCACGCACACAAGGTCCCGGCAGGGGATAGCACGCCCGCTGCCCCTCGGCCATGCGGGGAAGGGGACATGGTGGACGGGGGCAGCTGACGGGAAGGCCTGGGCCGCGCCGGGCGACACGAAACCCTGCGCGGGCGTGCCGCTTTGCGAGGCGATCCCGCCTATGGCATGTTCGCTGGAACAGGGAGAAACGCGACCAATGGAATTTGGAATCTTCGACCATCTCGACAATGAGACGGCGCCCGTGGGCCAGTACTACGAGGACCGCCTGAAGGTCATCGAGATGTATGACCGGCTCGGCTTCCACAGCTACCATATCGCCGAGCACCATGCGACGACGCTCGGCATGGCGCCATCCCCCAACATCTTCCTGTCGGCTGTGGCCCAGCGCACGAAGCAGCTACGCTTCGGCCCCATGGTCTATGCCCTGCCACTCTATCACCCGCTGCGGCTCACGCAGGAAATCTGCATGCTCGACCAGATGAGCGGTGGCCGCCTCGACGTCGGGTTCGGGCGCGGCTCATCGCCGGTCGAGATCGCCTATTTCGGCGTCGAGCCGACGGAAACGGAAGCGATCTTCCAGCGCAACCTGCCGCGCGTGCTGAACGCAATCGAGACCGGCGTGATGCATGTGGAGGAGCAGGCAGAACCCTACCGGGACATCGTGCTGAAGGTGCCCGCCCTGCAGAAGCCGACCCCCCGCGTATGGTATGGCGTGCATACGCCAGAGAGCGCGGATCGCGCCGCGCGTCGTGGCTGGCAGACCATCAACCTCGACATGGATTACGAAGCGCGCGAGTGCAATGACGTGTTCCGTCCGGTCTGGAAAGAGGTGCATGGCAACAAGCCCCTGCCGCTCATGGGCCTTGGGCGTTTCATCGTCGTGGGCGAGACAGACGAACAGGCGCTGGCCGTGGCCCGTCGCGCCTATCCGCTGTGGCTAAAGGGGTTCACCCATCTCTTCCGGATGCTCGGCCGCATGCCGCGCCATCCGCGTCCGGACACCTGGGACATGCTGCACGAGCAGGGCAAGGGCATTGCCGGAAGCCCGGCGACCGTCACGGCCTTCCTGAAGAAGCAGCTCAGCACGTCGCGCTGCAACTACTGCGTCGGCCAGATCGCCTTTGGCGATCAGACACTGGCTGAGCTGCAGCGCTCCGTCAGCCTCTTCGCCAGCGACGTCATGCCGGCGCTGCGCGGCCTCGACGTGCTTGCCGACGCGGCGTAACGCGCGCCACGGACCGCACGGATCCTGCCGCGCGCGCGCTCTATGCCCCAGGCCCTCACCCCAACCCTCTCCCACAAGCGGGAGAGGGAGCAGCGCACGCCGATGCGTGACACGTCTCAACGATAGAGCCGCGATGCTTCCGCCCCCTTCTCCGCGCGTGCGGGGAGAAGGCGAGGATGAGGGGCCTTCGGCGTAGAGCACACATGCGAGCCGGCTTGACGAAGACGCCCGAAAGGGCGTCTTTTTCATGTGGACCGGCGCGGGGCACAGCCCGCAGATCGCCGGCCGCAGGGAGGATGCATGTGGAAGGGCTGGCGCCTCGCGCGCCTCATTGCCGCTTTGGTCGCAACTGTTGCGGGCCTCGCAGATGTGGCGAGCGCCGATCCGGTCGAGGATTTCTATCGCGGCAAGGTGATCAGCTTCTACATCGGCACCGGCGAGAGCGCTGGCGCGTTGACGGCCTATCCGCAGGCGTTGGCCGAGTTCATGCCGAAATATATTCCCGGCCATCCCGCCATCATCCTGCGCAACATGCCCGGCGCCGGCGGCTACAAGGCCGTGACCTTCATCCAGTCCGTCGGCCCGCAGGATGGTACAGCCGTGGGCTTTGTCACGCGCGGCGTCATGCGCGCGCCCCTGCTGAAGAATCCCGGCGCAGATTTTGATCCACGCAAGCTGCAATGGATCGGCAGCCCCTCGCGCGAGCCCACCGTCGCGACGATCTGGAGCGACGCCACCAAGGTGCGCACGCTCAAGGATGCCATGCGCGAGGAGGTGGTGTTTGGGGCCACGTCGCTTGGCACCGACACGGGCTTGTTTCCCATGGTGATGAACCAACTCATCGGCACGAGGTTCAAGGTCGTGCCCGGCTACAAGAGCGGCACGGAAGTCGACCTCGCCATGCAGCGCGGCGAGGCGCAGGGCAAGATCTGGACGCTCGGTTCCCTGCGCAGCGAGCGCTCGGCGCAATGGTGGAAGGAGGGCAAGGTCGTCGTCCTCACCCAGATCGGCCTCGACAAGGTGGCCGATGTGGATGCGCCATTGGCACTCGACTTCGCAAAGACCCCTGAGGACCGGCAGGTGATGGAACTCATCTTTTCGCCGATCGCGCTGGGCTATCCCTCCTTCGTGGGGCCGGGTGTGCCGGCCGACCGTCTCGAGGCCCTGCGAACCGCCTTCCAGCAGACCATGAAGGATCCCCAGTTCATCGCCCTGCTCGACAAGAACAAACTGGTGCGCGATCCCATGGGGCATCAGGATCTGGCGGCGGTAATCGCAAAGATCTATGCCATGCCGCAGAGCGTGGTCGAGCGCGCCCGCGGCCTCGTGCCGCCGTCGTGAGGGGGAGGATGTGATGGGCGATTGGGTGACACTGGACGCGGCAGACGGCC
>CAISZN010000559.1 GCA_903889985.1 uncultured Hyphomicrobiales bacterium
CCGAGCAGCTCGGATTTGACATCACGCTCATCGCGGAACGCTTCATCGCGCGGGACCTCGCCGCCTGGGTGACGTCCTCGGCATTGGCAGCGCTGACGTCGAAAATGCAGATCATGACGGCCGCCCATCCGGGCATCATCCCGCCGCAGGCCATGGCCAAGATGGCAACATCACTGGATCGCCTGAGCGGCGGGCGCTGCGTGGTGAATCTCGTGCCGGGCAACCGCCCGGAGGAATTCAACCTCTATGGCAATCGCGCATGGCTTGAAGATCAGTCGCGCCGTTATGACCGCATGCAGGAATACATCACGGTCATGAAGCAGATGTGGAGCGGCGAGCGCTTCGACTTCGCCGGTGAGTTCTACAACGTCGAACAGGGACAGATGGCGCAGCGCGCCCTGCGAATGCCTCTGCCGCTTTATGCCGCAGCCAATGGCGACAAGGGCAAGGGCATCATCGCCCGCGAATGCGATCTCTATTTCGTGTCACATCCACCCGGGCTCGCCAATTACGAGACCAATGTGGTGAAGGTTGCCGAGGACATCGCCGATATGAAGCGCCGCGCGGCGGAACATGGGCGCGAAATTGGATTTGGCATCAGCACACAGGTTCTCTGCGCGCCCACAGACGCAGGCGCAGAGGAGATGGCCGCGGAGCTTGAGCGTCAATCAGGCTCGAACGTGGCTGCGCGCGCGCTCGGTGCGGGACTGGTTGGATCACCGCAGCGCATTGCGAAGCGCCTCAGGCGTTATAAAGAGATCGGGATCACCTGCGTCATGCTGCAGTTTCATCCAACGATGGAGGGTTTGGAGACTTTCGCGCGCGAGGTCATGCCGCTGTTGTGACATGCGCGATGGGCGATCTCGCATCGAAGCCCTCGTTCGATCCTGCGCGGCCTTTAGCTTCCAGCCAAGCAGGTGCGCACCCAAACGACCGATCGAAAGTTACGCTGACCAAAGCTCCTCTCGGTCATTCACCTCATTTCAGTCGATGCGTTCCATCTATACTGATTGCTTGCCAATGATCCGGCGGCACTCCGTTCAGCCATGGTCATAAGGCCCGCCCGCAGTTTGTTGTGCCTGAGTTAGCCTGGCTTCAGGAGCGTCCGGTCTGTGTGGTAGCACACATTGACTGCCTGACGGTCGAATATACATTATGGATGTCAGCCGTTGTCGGAGAAGTCCAATGCTTCTGTATTCATTCAGAGTGATCGGCAACGGAGCAATTAGAGATGGGGGGCTCTTCGTCGACATAGACATCTTCGGAGATCCCGGCGACGATACAGGAATATGGACTACGAAGAACGGTATTCTTGGTGCGTTTTCTGGTCACTGGCACTCAGGTCGAGACCTGATTGAGCCGGGGTTCGACATGATCGTATTCACCAAGGGTAAGCGTCCAAGCGCATTGAGGACGCTCCTCACTGGAGCTGAATATGATTTTCGAGATTTGTTGACATTGCAGGGCATAATGAAGTGTCCACTGGTAAAAGGAGAGACAGGACCGGGTCTCACTGACATCAACGCCTTCGA
>CAISZN010000560.1 GCA_903889985.1 uncultured Hyphomicrobiales bacterium
AGCTGCGCCTTCAGCTCATCGAAAGCTGCCTTGCGCTTGCGGTCCTCCTCGTCGGCAGCGATCTGGGCGAGTTTCAGCCGCAGGTCGGCCGCAGCCGCCGGGTCAGTCGTGATCCTCTGCTGGGCAGCGGCGGGATCTTCCGTGCCGGCAATATCCTTGACGGCCTTCACGACGGCATCGGCGATATTGGTGGCAGCCTCCTTGTCCTGGTTTCCGGCAAGGGTCTTGGCAATTTCGGGCAGCACGCTCGCCGCCAGCATGATCAAGGGATTCATGGCGCAATGTCCTGTCTGAAATGCAGACACCCGAAACGGGCAAAATAAGCTGACGTAAATCTAAGATTAATTTTTATAAATCAAATACTTGAGAGATATTTCGCAATCCTGACGGAGGAGTCAAGCGGACAGAATCTGCGGCCCTTGAGGTCCGCAGTCCCAGGACCGTGCGGCTCCTGCCGCGCATGCGCTCTACGCCCCAGACCCTCACCCCAATCCTCTCCCGCCAGAGGGAGAGGGAGTCGCGCGCACGCTGCTGCGTGACGCATTTCAGTGATTGAAGCGCAATGCTTCCGCCCCCTTCTCCCCGCGTGCGGGGGGAAGGTGAGGATGAGGGGTCTTTGGCGTAGAGCGCGGCTGCAGACAAAAAGAAAGAGGGCCGCCCTTGCGGGCGACCCTCTCGATTTCTGGACACTTGGGTGAATGGACTTCTTAGAAGTCCATGCCGCCCATGCCGCCGCCCGGCATCGGGGGCATTGCGGAGTCCTTCTTCGGCTTCTCGGCAATCATCGCCTCGGTGGTGATGAGCAGGCCGGAGACCGAAGCGGCGTCCTGGAGAGCGGTGCGCACAACCTTGGCCGGATCGACGATACCGGCCTGGATCATGTCCACGAACTTCTCCGTCTGGGCGTTGAAGCCGAAGGTCGGAGAGCTGTTCTCGTTGATCTTGCCAACCACGATCGAGCCTTCGACACCGGAGTTCTCGGCGATCTGACGGATCGGAGCCTCGAGTGCCTTCAGCACGATGTTGATGCCGGCCTGGATGTCGGCATTGTCGCTGGAGAGCTTGGCAACTGCACCCTTGGCGCGCAGCAGAGCCGTGCCACCACCTGGGACGATGCCTTCTTCCACCGCAGCGCGGGTGGCGTTGAGCGCGTCATCAACGCGATCCTTCTTTTCCTTGACCTCGACCTCGGTCGCGCCGCCGACGCGGATCACCGCGACGCCGCCAGCGAGCTTGGCGAGACGCTCCTGGAGCTTCTCACGATCGTACTCGGAGGTGGTCTCCTCGATCTGCGCCTTGATCTGGGCGACGCGGCCTTCGATGTCGGCCTTGTTGCCAGCACCGTCGACGATCGTGGTGTTCTCCTTGTCGATGCGAACGCGCTTGGCGCGGCCGAGCATCGGAAGGGCAACGGTCTCGAGCTTGATGCCGAGGTCTTCCGAGATCATCTGACCGTTGGTCAGGATCGCGATGTCCTCGAGCATGGCCTTGCGGCGATCGCCGAAGCCCGGCGCCTTGACGGCCGCGACCTTCAGGCCGCCGCGCAGCTTGTTGACCACGAGGGTGGCGAGAGCCTCACCTTCCACGTCCTCGGCGACGATCAGCAGCGGCTTGCCGGTCTGAACGACGGCCTCGAGCACCGGCAGCATGGGCTGCAGCGACGAGAGCTTCTTTTCGAAGATGAGGATGTAGGGGTCGTCGAGCTCGGCAACCATCTTCTCCGCATTCGTGATGAAGTACGGGGAGAGATAGCCACGGTCGAACTGCATGCCCTCGACAACGTCGAGTTCGGTCTCAGCGGTCTTGGCTTCCTCAACCGTGATGACGCCCTCGTTGCCGACCTTCTGCATCGCTTCCGCGATCATCTTGCCGATGGAGGCATCGCCGTTGGCGGAGATGGTGCCGACCTGAGCCACTTCGTCAGACGAAGCGATCTTCTTGGCGCGGGCCTGGATGTCCTTGACGGCTTCGGTCACGGCGAGATCAACGCCGCGCTTCAGATCCATCGGGTTCATGCCGGCGGCCACGTACTTGGCGCCTTCCTTGACGATCGCCTGGGCAAGAACCGTGGCGGTCGTGGTGCCGTCGCCGGCGGTGTCATTGGTCTTCGAGGCCACTTCGCGCACCATCTGTGCGCCCATGTTCTCGAAACGATCCTCGAGCTCGATCTCCTTGGCGACGGTCACGCCGTCCTTGGTGATGCGAGGAGCGCCGAAGCTCTTCTCGATGACGACATTGCGACCCTTCGGGCCGAGCGTCACCTTGACGGCGTCAGCGAGAATGTCGACGCCGCGCAGCATGCGCGCGCGGGCGTCAGATGAAAAACGTACGTCCTTGGCTGCCATTGTAGATTACTCCTGAACCTGTTGGGGTCCGAATAGGGCTATCGTCAGCCGACGACGCCCATGATGTCGCTTTCCTTCATGATCAGGAGGTCCTGACCATCGACCTTGACCTCGGTGCCCGACCACTTGCCGAACAGGACGCGGTCGCCAGCCTTCACGTCGAGAGCGACGAGCTTGCCTGCATCGTCACGGATGCCGGGGCCAACGGCCACGACTTCGCCCTCCTGGGGCTTTTCCTTGGCGGTGTCGGGGATAATGATGCCACCCTTCGTCTTCTCCTCGCTCTCGAGGCGCTTGACGACGACGCGGTCATGCAGGGGACGGAACTTCATGATGAGCTTCCTGTTGCTCGGCCGGCCAGCCCACTCCTCCAGCGGTGCGGACCGGTCCTGACCTGAAACCTTGCTAGCACTCACCTGAGTGGAGTGCTAACGAGGTGGAGATAGGGACTGGTCGCCGGAGAGTCAAGGATCGGAGGCACGATTGGTTAATCGGGCGGGCGGCTCGAAACCTCAGGCCGCAATGGCCTGCGACGGGTTGCAGGCGAGCAGGTCCACCGGAGCGGCCACGACCATCGGATAGAGGCGATCTTCAAGGTCTGCCAGAGGCTTGAGCTGATATTCGATACCTCTTGCGAGGGCCCGGGCAACCCCTGCGGCCAACCCCAACGAATTGAACCGGGCGGGATTATGGATCTCGTAGCGATAGGGATATCCGGCCCGATCCAGCACCTCGCAAAGCCGCTCGCCCCCCTCGCGCCCGGTCACCTCGCAGACCAGCAGGGGCTGGTCTCGCTGCAGGAGGGCCTGCAGCCCGGCGACGACCTTGTCCTCAAGACCCTCGACATCGATCTTGGCCAGTACAACCCGCTCGCCGGGCTGCAGGAGCGGGAGAAGGACCTCGTCACCCCGGACCAGCGGGAAGCTGCGTGTGGCATCCTGGTCCACTGTCGCGCGCTCGAAACGCCCGCAGCCGAGATTGCCGGCCTCGGTCTGCACGTAGGACAGGGTTTCGGCCCGGTCTGACAGGGCCACCTGATGAGGCGTGACGCCGCCAAGGCCGTTCAGGCCGATATTGGCGCAAAGGACATGGTGCAGCATCGGATTGGGTTCGAAGCTGTGAACCTTGTCGAAATGCCGGGCGAGAAAGACGGTGTGGGTGCCGATATTGGCCCCGATGTCGAGGGCGACGCTGCGCTCGGCCTGCATCAGGTCACCCGCCCGGGCGAGCCGGATCAGGCCCTCCAGACTGGCGAGGTAGCCTTTCTCGAAAGCCCCCTCGGCGAGGATCGTCCGCCCGATGTAATCATCCGAGAGAAGGAAGAAGCGGCCACGTCCGGGCCTTCGCGCGCGAACGCCCAGAATGCCCACTCCCAAGCGGGCAATATAATCGACAGCCGTGGAAAGGACGGATTTTCTCGCCAACCGCATCGTGCGAACTCATGCTTGCCGGGCAAATATGCTTCGCGATTTGGCGGAACTCCATGGCTACCCATAATTAACATTAACGGGCTGCTGGCGGCCTGGAAAAGGCTGGCTGGTGACCGGGCATTCATGTTCGCGGTCTAGAAGTCTTTGTCATGACCACGATAGATGCCCTCCCGATCGCCGATCGCCGCCGTGACTTCGGGCAGGCCGCATGAGGGTCATTGCCGCCTTTCTTGTGAACACCCTTTGTAATTTTGCCATCGGCCTGCTGGTGGCGAAATTCCTGGGTCCTGAGCAGTTCGGCCGCTTTGCCCTGGCCCTGGCGGTGGCCATGGTGCTGCAGACGGCAGGCCTCGACTGGATCAGGCTCTCCTCGATCCGCTTCTATTCCGAGCGCACGCGGCAGGAGCGGCCGGAGCTTCGGGCGACCCTCGACCTCACCTTCGCGCTCATCGCCTGTGCCCTGGCGGCCGTGACCCTGGTGCTGATGGTCTCGGGTCTCGACCTGACCCTCTCCAATGCCCTCATCGGGCTTGCGGTGGGTGTGGCCATCGTCAATGGGTTGTTCGACTACAATACGGCCCTCGTGCGGGCGCGCTTTCATGACCAGCTCTATGGTCGACTGATCCTCACCAAGAATCTCATGGCGCTGGTGGCGACTGCAGGCGGCGCCTATGCGACCGGCTCCGCGGCGGTTGCTGTGGCGGGCGTGTGCATCAGCATGGCCGGATCTATCGTGCTGTTCCGGGAGGCCCTGACGGACCACGATGCGGTCCCCGCGCTCGCGAGCCGGAAACTGGCCGTCGATTGCATGCGCTATGCGATGCCGATCGTGGCCGCCAACCTGCTCTACCTGATGATCGCCCTTGTGAACCGCTCGCTGATCACCCGCTGGTACGGTTTTGCGGAGACCGGGCAGTTCTCGCTTGCCTTCGATCTTGGCACCCGTGTGGTCGCCAGCATCGGCACCATGCTTGACGTGCTGCTGTTCCAGATGGCGGTGCGCGCCGAAGAGACCCACGGCATTGACGAGGGCCGAATGCAGGTCGCCCGGAACATGGCCGTGGTGACGGCCATCCTGCTGCCGACCTGTGCCGGGGCATGGCTCGTCATCCCCAGCATCGAGTCCATCATCGTGCCTGCGGACTATCGCGGCCCCTTCGCAACCTATTTCTCGCTGCTGATCGCCGGGCTGTTTGGCTATGGCATCATCAACTTCGCCATCAACCCGGTGTTCCAGATCGCCAAGCGCACGGCACCCATGATCGGGGCAGCCGTGATCGCCTGCGTGGCCGATCCGGTGATCATCTACCTGCTGCCGCAGGAGGCGAGGTCCCTGGCCATCGCCCAGTCGGCGACCGTCCTGGTGGGAATGTTCGCGCTTGTCGTCTTTGCAAAAATGGCTGGCGCCCGCTGGCCACGCTCCCGCGACATGCTTCTCTCGCTGGTCGCCACCACAACCATGGTCGCCTGTGTCTGGCCGATCCGGCAGGCCATGACACCGGGGCTGCTCGCCCTGATCGTTCAGGTGAGCATCGGATTCCTCATCTACGGGCTCTTTACGGCAGTCTTCGACATCGCCGGCCTGCGCGAAATTCTCGTCGATTTCGCGATCCGCATCCGGGCCCGGATTGCGCAGCGTCAGACCGCACTTTGAAATTATCCGACAGAGCCGTAATCTCCACGGCAAAACAAGGGAGATGCGGTTCATGGATCGCGCGGGGAGGATGGCTGCGGGCTTTGGTTTGGTCCTTGGCCTGCTGCTGAATTTCAGTGTGCTGGGGCAAACGGGGCCCAAGCAGATCAATCTGCTCATCGGCTCGGGAGAAGGCGGCGGCTTCGATGGCAGCGCGCGCATTCTTGCCCAGTTCCTCCCACGCTATCTTCCCGGCACGCCCGCCGTCGTGCCGCAGAACATGCCCGGCGCCTCTGGCCTGCGGGTGGCAGAGGTCATCTACAATGTCTCTCCACGTGATGGGTCGGTGATCGGTGTCACCCAGCCGAATTTCGTGCTGAACAAGGCGCTCGACCCCAACGCCAAATACAAGCCGCAGGAGTTCAACTGGATCGGCCGGCTTGGTTCCTTCACCACCTATGCGGTGGTCTCCACCAAGGCCTCCGTGCAGACGGTCGAGGGCGCGCGCAAGAATTCACTGATCCTTGGCGCCTCAGGTCCCTCGGGGCCGGGCGCGGTCCTGCCCTCGGCCCTGAACTACCTGCTGGGCACCAAATTCAACATCGTGAAGGGTTATCGCTCCGCGCAGGAAACGGGCCTTGCCTTCGACCGGGGCGAGATCCCCGGCATTGGCTCTGCATCCCTAGAATTCATCGAGTCGAAGCACTGGCTCGACAAGGGTGAGGCGAAAATCCTCTTCACCATCGGGCAGCAGCGAAATCCGAAATATGCCTATGCGCCCTCAGCTCTCGAACTGATGGAGAGCGAGCGCGACCGCAACGTCATGAAGCTGATCACTGCGTCTACCGTCATCGGCCGTGCGGTGATTGCCCCACCGAACATGCCGCCCGAGCGGGTGGCCCAGTTGCGCGAGGCCTTCGAGAAGGTCATCCGCGATCCTGACTTCCTCGCCGAGTCCGCCAAGCGCGGCTATGATGTCGAACCCCTTACCGGCGCCGAGCTGCAGCAGGTTGTCAGCGAAGCCCTGTCCATGCCAGCCGACGTCATTGAACGCACACGCGCCGCCACGCAGGGCGGCTTCTGAATTTTGAACGGAGACATCCATGAGCAAGGTCCATCTTACAGTTGCCCTCAGCCATTACGATCACGTGATGGATATTTTCATGGGCAATGTCGGCATCGAAGGTGCCACCATGAACGTCATGAAGCTCCCGCTGCATGACATCTTCCAGCGCACCGTCGGCTTCGTCGATTTCGACGTGGCCGAAATGTCGACCGCCAAATATGTCTCCATGCGCTCGCAGGGGGATGACCGGGTGATTGCGCTCCCCGTCTTCCTGTCGCGCGTCTGCCGCCACTCGGCGATCTATGTGCGCAAGGATCGCATCAGGACCAAGGCGGATTTTGCCGGTAAGCGCATCGGCGTGCCCGAATGGGCGCAGACCGCCGCTGTCTATGCGCGTGGCGTGCTGACCGACGAGATCGGCGTGCCGCTGACCTCCGTCAAATGGGTGCAGGCAGGCCTGTGGGAACCTGGCCGCGCCGAGAAGGTGCCGCTGAAGCTGCCCAAGGGCCTCGACCTGACGCCCGTCTCCGACCGCTCGATTTCCGAGATGCTCGACAAGGGGGATCTCGATGCGGTGATCGCCGCCGATGCGCCCTCCTGCTACCGCAAGAACCCGGAGGTCGTGCGCTGGTTCGACAATCACGCCGAGATCGAGATGGACTATGTGAAGCGCACCAAGATCTTCCCGATCATGCACACGCTGGTGGTGCGCAAGGCCCTGCTCGATCAGCACCCGTGGATCGCAGGCAATATCTTCAATGCCTTCAACGAGGCCCGCAAGCGCAGCCTCGTGCGCATCAACCATCAGGGCGCCACTGTCGCCCCCCTGCCCTGGCTCGCCGATGCGGTCGCCCGCGCCAAGGCAGTGCTGGGCGAGGACTTCTGGCCCTATGGGGTCGAGGCCAACCGGCCGACGCTGGAGGCCTTCCTGCGCTGGGCCCATGAGCAGGGCGTTTGCCACCGGCTGCTCACCCCCGAGGAGCTGTTCCCGCCGCAGACCCTGACCGCCGTCCGGGTCTGAGACGGGACCGCGCGGCTCCTGATGTGCAAGCGACCTGGAGGCTCACGGTCCAGGTCAGCCATAGGTTTGCTGGAAAGACAGAGGGTGGTGGACTATTTTAAGGGCAAATCCCTCCGGGAGACGCCCTTTGAGCCAGATTGCCTTCCCCGTCCCCGACGTGCGGATCCTCGCGCGCCGGGGCGAGATCATCGCGGGCCTCGCCGGTCTCGTGCCGTCCGAGTGCCTCATCACTTCCGAGGATGAGCGCCGGGCCTTCGAGACCGATGCGCTCACTGCCTATCGGCGCATGCCGCTGGCCGTCGTCCTGCCCCACAGCACGGAAGAGGTCTCGGCCGTCCTGCGCTTCTGCCATGAGCAGGGGGTGAACGTGGTGGCGCGCGGCGCTGGCACCTCGCTGGCGGGCGGCGCCATCCCCCAGGAAGATGCCGTCGTGGTCGGCGTCTCCAAGCTCAACCGGATCCTTGAGGTGAACTACGGCGATCGCGTCGCCCGCGTTCAGGCAGGCGTCACCAATCTGGGCATCACAGACGCTGTGGTGGCCGATGGCTTCTTCTATGCGCCGGACCCCTCCTCCCAGCTCGCCTGCACCATTGCCGGCAATATCGGCATGAATTCGGGCGGCGCCCACTGCCTGAAATATGGCGTCACCACCAACAATGTGCTCGGCGTGCGCATGGTGCTGATGGACGGCACCGTGGTGGACATCGGCGGCGGTCACCTCGACGCCAATGGCTATGACCTGCTTGGCCTCATCGTCGGCTCGGAAGGCCAGCTCGGCATCGTGACGGAAGCCACCGTCCGCATCCTGCGCAGCGCCGAGGGCGCTCGCCCGGTGCTCTTTGGTTTCGACACGAGCGAGGCCGCGGGCGCCTGTGTTTCCGACATCATCGGTCATGGCATGATCCCGGTTGCCATGGAATTCATGGACAAGCTTGCCATCGAGATCTGCGAGGCCTTCGCCAAGGCGGGCTATCCGCTCGATGTGGGGGCCATGCTCATCATCGAGGTCGAGGGCTCCGAGGCAGAGATGGAGCGCCAGCTTCAACAGATCATCGCCATTGCCCAGAAACATGGGGTCAAGACCGTGCGCGAATCCCGCTCGGCGCTGGAGACCGCGCTGATCTGGAAGGGCCGCAAGTCAGCCTTCGGCGCGACGGGGCGCGTGGCCGACTACATCTGCATGGACGGCACGATTCCCACGGGCCAGCTGCCGCATGTGCTGGAGCGCATCGACGCCATCGTGAAGCACTACGGGCTACGCGTGGCCAATGTCTTCCATGCGGGCGATGGCAACCTGCATCCGCTGATCCTCTACAACGTCAACGATCCGGCCGAGCAGGCCAAGGCGGAGGATGCCGGCAACGACATCCTCAAGCTCTGCGTCGAAGTTGGCGGTTGCCTGACGGGCGAGCATGGGGTGGGGATCGAAAAACGCGATCTCATGACCGTGCAGTTCGACAAGGTGGATCTCGACCAGCAGATGCGCGTGCGCGCTGTGTTCGACCCGCAATGGCTGCTCAACCCAGCCAAGGTTTTCCCGCTCGAAGGGAGGATTGCTGCCTGAAACGGGCGCGCGCTGACGCGCGATTCACGTCCGCTCCGGCAGGATTTCGATGACCATGACCATCCATCACCCCAAGTCAGAACCCGAAGTCGCGACGCTTGTTCGTGAGGCACGGGACCGCAAGGGCAAGCTCCTCGTCAGTGGCGGCGGCACCCGCGAAGGACTGGGCCGCCCGGCCCCTCCCACCAATGCGGAAACGACGACCCTTTCCACCGCTGAACTCAGCGGCATTACGCTCTATGAGCCGGCCGAAATGGTCATCGCTGCCCGCGCGGGCACCCCGGTCTCAGAGATCGAGCGCTTGCTGGGCGAGCGCGGCCAGATGCTGCCTTTCGAACCGATGGATCACCGGGCGCTCTATGGCTCGGTCGGCGATCCCACCATCGGGGCCGTGGCGAGCTGCAACATCTCTGGCCCGCGCCGCATTCAGGTTGGCGCGGCACGCGACCACCTGATCGGCGTACGCATCGTCAACGGGCGCGGCGAGGCGGTGAAATCGGGTGGCCGGGTCATGAAGAATGTCACGGGGCTCGACCTCGTGAAACTTGCGGCAGGCGCCTATGGCACGCTTGGGGTGCTTACCGAAGTGACATTCAAGGTGCTGCCAAAACCTCAGGATACGGGCACGCTGGCGATCGAGGGCCTCGATGACGAGAGCGCCGTGGCCTGCATGTCCGCAGCGCTCGGCTCGCCATTTGAAGTGAGTGCTGCAGCCCATTTGCCGAAGGGTCTCGTCGCCGACCAATGCTGCACCTTCCTGCGCATCGAGAATGCGACCGAGTCGGTGCACTACCGGCTCAACGCGCTGGCTGACCTGCTGAAACGCTTCGGGCCTTCACGCCGTCTCCTGGAGGCCGAGAGCAGGACATTCTGGCGCGACCTGCGGGACGTTGGCCCACTGGTGCGGCCAGATAGCGAGGCAGTCTGGCGCATGTCGATTTCGCCGTCTCGCAGCGCCGAATTCGTGCGCACCGTGCGCGAACGACTGCCGGCACGCTGGTTCTATGACTGGGGCGGCGGGCTCGTCTGGCTGGCGACGCCAGCCGAGGATGACTGTGGCGCGGCGGTGATCCGTTCGGCGCTCGCAGCCACCGGCGGTCATGCCATGCTGGTGCGTGCGCCCGATGCCATCCGCGCACGCGTGGATGTCTTCGAGCCTCTGCCGGCTGCGCTCCTGCGGATCACACAGGGCGTCAAGCAGAGCTTCGACCCCGACCACATCTTCAATCCCGGCCGCATGTACGCGGGCCTGTAACCGCGCGCAGCGACGAGGGAGCCGGACCAGCCGATGCAAACGAATTTCAGCCCCGCCCAGCTCGCGGACAGCCATATCCAGCAGAGCGAAAAGATCCTGCGGACCTGTGTCCACTGCGGCTTCTGCACGGCCACCTGCCCGACCTATCTGCTACTGGGCGATGAACTGGATTCACCCCGCGGACGAATCTATCTCATCAAGGACATGCTCGAGGGGGGCAAGCCTGCAACGCCAGAGGTTGTGCGCCATGTGGACCGCTGCCTCTCGTGCCTGTCCTGCATGACGACCTGCCCCTCGGGCGTGCATTACATGCATCTCGTCGACCATGCCCGTGCCCATATCGAGAAAACCTATGCGCGGTCGCTGGCTGATCGCTTCATGCGCGGTCTGCTGGCCAGCGTGCTGCCCTATCGCAACCGGTTCCGCCTCGCGCTCGCGGCCGCCTTTTTCGCCAGGCCGCTGAAGCCGGTGATCAGGCTCCTGCCTGTGATCGGAAAACGGATGACGGCCATGCTCGAGCTCGCGCCCAGCCGCTTCCCCACGCGGTTTGCCCCTGTCGCCGCCGCCCCGTTGGGTCCCCGCAAGGTGGCGATCCTCGAAGGCTGCGCGCAACCAGTGCTCGCACCCTCGATCAACGCCGCGGCCAGGCGCGTGCTGGCGCGTGCTGGGGTCAGTGTCGTCAGCGCTCCGGGCGAAGGCTGCTGTGGCGCGCTCGTCCATCACATGGGGCGGGAGGATGCGGCGCTCGACTTCGCCAGACGCAATGTGGACGTCTGGTCGAAGCTGATCGAGGAGGGTCTGGAGGCGGTGCTCATCACCGCGTCAGGCTGCGGGACGACGATCAAGGACTATGGATTCATGCTGCGCGAGGACCCCGCCTATGCCCAGAAGGCGGCGCGCGTCTCGGAGCTGGCGCGTGACATCACCGAATATCTGGCTGACCTCGATGTTCCCAAGGGACGTGTGACCGGGCAGGTCATCGCCTATCATTCAGCCTGTTCGATGCAGCATGGGCAGAAGATCACGGATCTTCCCAAGCGTCTTCTGCGCAATGCGGGCTTTGTGGTGAAGGACGTCCCCGAGGGGCACATCTG
>CAISZN010000561.1 GCA_903889985.1 uncultured Hyphomicrobiales bacterium
CAGCAGTTCGGAAAGGTCATAGGTGTCAGCATCCACAAGCTCGGCATTCGCAAAGCCGATGATCTCCCAGCCAAGATCGCTGCTGCCCACCGCCGCCAGATTGCGGCCGCCAAGCATCTGCACCTCCTCGACGCTCGACAGAACGCCACCGTCGAGCTTCACGTGCAGCCTGTTGCGCCGGTCGATGAGCCCTGCAGGTGCTGCGTCAAGATCATTCAGCAGCGTGCCCATGGTCGCCGCGCGCGGCACGTCGCGCTGATAGGTGAAATCGCCACCGTTCCCCTGCCAGATCCCCATGGGCCCCGGCCAGGGCGCGGCGAAGACCGCCACATGCTGCAGCACCTGCGTATCGTCGCGCGCGATGGCGAGGTCGAGCAACTCCACATGGGGCGCTCCCGCAATGCTGGGCGATGCAGCGGGCAGGCGTCCGAGCCTTGGCCGCGCTGTGTCGCGAATGCCCGGCTCCACTGCGCGCGCCTCGATCTGTCTGCCAGCATGATCGGTGATGCGCGTGATGCGCAGGAGCGATGGCGCACCCGTGACATCGAGCTGCACAAGATCGCCGATTTCCAGCCCCAGCAGGCTCGGGCGCAAGCTGAAGTGCGCGCTCACCCGTCCGATCCAGGCATCGGCCAGCGCCATGTCACACAGGCGCTGCGCCTCCGCGCGCGGCAGCACGGCGGCGAGATCGACACTGTGGCGGCCCAAGGCCTCGCCATCGATGCGCCGTGAGGACACCGTTGCAGGCAGGTAATCGAAATCGCCGTCCGAGAAAGCCAGCGCCACATCGCGCGGCAGGGCACTGGCGGGCGTCTGCGTCAGCGTGAACAATTCGCCGGCGCTGTCCGGCACGAGGTCATCGAGGCCAATGACGATGGGCCTGGCCACCATCTCCATGGCAAAGCGTGGCAGCAGGGTGTTGAGCACGCCATCGAAGCCGAACATCTCGCCAAGCGGCGCTATGGCCTCCTGCAGGCTCATCACCCGGTCGATACCATAGCCATCCACCTGTCCGCAGAGTGAAGCCGTTTCGGGCAGTGGCATCTGCGGCATTGCGTCGAAACACATGGCATCGACCAGCGCATCGAGGCCAAGCCCTTCCACGCGACCGTTGAGCCAGTGGCCGGTCTCCCAGTTCGCCGCATCCGCCCACACACCCGATTGCGCCGGAAAGGCTGGGAAGGGCCGCGCATCCCAGGCCCAGACCGCAAGGCGCGGATCGACCATGGGGCCGTTGTAGACTGGTGAAAGCGGATTGGCAGGCGACACGCCCTGCCCATAGACATCCATCATGACTTGCAGCGCACGCGCCTGAATGAGGTCATCGCGAAAGCCGCGCGAGAAGGGCGGCAGCGAACTTTCCGAGGACTTGGCATCAACGAACACGTTCGGCCCATTGGCACCGCGATCCACCGCCGGGCAGCCGATCTCCACGAAGCGGATCGGTTTCGACATGGGCACCCAGGCGGTCGGCTTCTCGCGCTCGACTCCGCCGCGCCGCTCCACATGCGGGTTCGACCACCAGCCGGCAATATCCTTCACACGGAAGCACCATGGCTTCTGACAGGCCCCATCGCTGATCGGGGAACGCTGCTGGGCAAGTCGCGCAGCATCGTCCGCATAGTACCAGTCGAAGCCTTCGCCGCTTGTCACGCGCGTGTGCAGATAGCTGCGGTCATAGACATTGGCTGCCAGCAAGGCATCCGCGTGATCCGTGCCATCGCGCCAGTCCGACAGCGGGAAATAGGCGTCGATGCCGATGAAATCTATGTCGGGCGAGGCCCACAGCGCATCGAGCGGAAAGTCGAGGTCGCGCCCGCCATTGCGAACATGCCCGCCATATTCCGTCCAGTCGGCTGAATAGCCGATCTTCACACCACTCCCCAGAATGGCGCGCACGTCATATGCCAGTGCAGCCAGCGCGCGGACAGCTGGATAATCATCATGGTCATCGCGCAGCGCCGTGAGGCCACGCAGTTCAGAACCAAGCAGAAAGGCCTCAATGCCGCCCGCGTCCCGACACAGCTGCGCGTAATGCAGGACGAGCCCGCGATATTGTCCAAAAAAGGCCTCCACCTCGGCACGCGCCTGCGCGGTTCCATCAGCGCCGGCACTTGCGGTGATGCGCCCGCGCCAGGGATATGGGGGCTGCGAGGCTGCCGCGCTCCATGGGTCGGGCAAGGCATTGCC
>CAISZN010000562.1 GCA_903889985.1 uncultured Hyphomicrobiales bacterium
AACTGCCCGGGCTGCGCTGATAGACATGCGGGGCTGCGCCGTCATGGATGAAACATGATTTGCCCTGCGCATTGTGGCCCGTGACCACGCGACGGATTTCCCGTGCCATGATGCGTCTTCCTCCACTGATTGTTTTCAACTGTAGGGACGTGGGCGCCGCCCGACAAGCGCCCACGTCATAAGTGATTTAAGCTTCGATCAGTCCACGCTTGGCGAGCAGGGGCTCGACGCTTGGCAGACGGCCACGGAAGGCTGTGTAGGCTTCCTTGGGATCGCGCAGGTTGCCTGCCGCATAGATGAAGTCGTGCAGGCGCTTTGCCGTCGCCTTGTCGAAGACATCGCCCGTCTCCTCGAAGGCCGCGAAGGCATCGGCGTCGAGCACCTCGGACCACAGGTAGCTGTAGTAGCCCGATGCATAGCCCTCACCGGCAAAGACATGGGTGAAATGCGGCGAGCGATGACGCATGACGATTTCGCGCGGCATCCCGATCTTTTCGAGAACCTGCGCCTCGAAGGCGATGGGATCGCCGATGCTTGCAGGGTCGGCAAGATGGAAATCGAGATCGACAGCCGTCGAGGCGCAATATTCCACCGTCGCAAAGCCCTGGTTGAAGGTGCGCGCAGCAAGCACTTTGTGCAGCAGTGCTTCGGGAATGGGCTCGCTCGTCTTCACATGTAGCGCGAATTTGCGCAGCACTTCCGGCCGCAACAGCCAGTGCTCGTAGAGCTGCGAGGGCAGCTCGACGAAGTCCGTCGAAACAGCAGTGCCGGCAAGCGAAGGATAGGTGACATCCGAGAGCATGCCGTGCAGCGCATGGCCGAACTCGTGGAACAAGGTGCGGGCCTCGTCGAGTGACAGAAGTGCGGGCTCGCCCTCGGCGGGCTTGGGCACATTCAGCACATTGACAATGATGGGTCGCTGTTCGCCGCCGAGCTTCTGCTGGCTGCGGAAGGCAGACATCCAGGCGCCACTGCGCTTCGAGCCACGGGCGAAATAATCGCCGAGGAACAAAGCAACATGCTTCCCATCGCGATCGCGGATCTCGAAGCACCGTACATCGGGATGATAGATCGGCAGATCCCTGCGCTCGATGAAGGTGAGGCCAAAGAGCTCCTTGGCGACATGAAAGGCCGCCTCGATCATGCGGTCGAGCGGGAAATAGCCGCGCAGTTCTGAATCATCGAGCGCATATTCGGCGCGACGCACCTTATCTGCGTAATAGCGCCAGTCGTGGGGTGCGAGTTCGAAATTGCCGCCCTCGGCGTCAATCATGGCCTGCAGGCGCTGAGCCTCGCTGCCAGCGCGCGACCGGCCAGCTGCCCAGACTTCATCAAGCAGCTCGCGCACCGCGTCCGGTGAACCCGCCATTGTGTCGTCGAGCTTGTAGGCAGAGTAGGTGTCATAGCCCAGAAGCTTTGCGCGTTCGGTCCGAAGCGAAAGCGTCTGCGAGATGACGGCGCGATTGTCCGATGAACCTCCATTCTCGCCACGCATGATGAAGGCGCGGAACAGGGTCTCGCGCAGGTCGCGGCGCGATGAATAGGTGAGGAAGCTCTCCACGTGTCCGCGCGAGAGACCAACCGCATGCTTGCCCTTGTGTCCACGATCTTCGGCAAGTGCCGCAGCGGAGGCGCGGAAGTCCTGCGGCAGGCCGGCAAGGTCAGCCTCGCCATCGAGCAGCAGGAAATAGTCTGACTCGTCCTTCAGGACATTCTGAGCGAACTGGGTGCCAAGGCTGGCGAGGGTTTCGGTGATTTCGCCAAGGCGCTTGCGCTGCTCGTCCGACAGCTTGGCACCGGCTCTCACGAAGCCCTTGTGGACGCGCTCCAGCAGGCGCAGTTGCTCCGCGTCGAGGCCAAGGTCGTTGCGCTTGGCAAAGACCGCGTCGACCCGGGCGAACAGGCGCGGATCGAGGAAGATTGCACTGCGATGGCGCGCCAGCAGGGGCGCCATGTCACGTTCCACGGCCCGCAGGGCATCATCCGACATGGTGCCGGTCAGGTTGTAGAAGACTCGCGAAACCTTCAGAAGGTCCTGGCCTGCAAGCTCGAGCGCTGCGATCGTATTGTCGAAGTCCGGTTCGGCTGGATTGCCGATGAGGGCCTCGATCTCCTCCCGGTGACCAGCCATGGCCGCCTCGAAGGCGGGGCGGAACTGGGCCGTTTCGATCCGGTCGAACGGGGGCATGGCGAAGGGGGTCTGCCAGACTTCGGAAAAGGGCTGGGCGGTCACACAGGGCTCCTGTCATAGGCTGCGGGCAACCTATGCATCGCCAGAGCTGCCGGCAAGGCAAACAGGGCGGGGAACCGTCACTTCATGTGCTGTCGAGCCTTGCACCATCGCACTGGCCAACCATATAGGAATGGAGACATGTCACCCGTGCCTTTCGGGGGCGGGCGCCGAAGTGGGCTCTGAAGCAAATGCGCGATCCATATACCGTGCTTGGCGTGGCCAAGACTGCGAGCGCCGACGAGGTCAAGAAGGCGTATCGTCGGCTCGCGAAGAAATTCCATCCTGATCAGAACAAGGAAGACCCGAAAGCCAAGGAGAAGTTCTCCGAGGCCAATAGTGCCTATGAGATTCTCGGCGACGAGAAGAAGCGCGGCCAGTTCGACCGCGGCGAAATCGACGCAGATGGAAAGCCGCGGTTTCAGGGCTTTGAAGGGTTCGGCGCTGGTGGTCCCGGAGGCCCTGGCGGCTTCCGCCGCTCGTCTGGGTCAGGAGCTGAGCATTTCGAATTCAACGTCGGGGGAGGCGGGCCGGGTGGCTTTGACCCATCCGACCTGTTCGGCGATCTTTTCGGCCGGGGCCGCAAGGCCGGCGGCCCGCGCCAGACTGTTCCCAAGGGTGAAGATGTCACCTGCACCGTCAGTGTCGGTCTCGTCGATGCGGTGAAGGGCACGACATCGCGCGTCATTCTGCCTAATGGCAGAACCCTTGAGGTGAAAATTCCCGAGGGTATGGAGGACGGCAAGCAGATCCGCCTCAAGGGGCAGGGCAGTCCCAGCCTGCATGGCGGCGAAGCTGGGGATGCGCTGATCACGGTGCGCGTCACAGCCCACCCGTTTTTCCGCGTCGATGGCCGCGACCTGCGGGCCGACCTGCCGATCACGCTCTATGAGGCGGCACTGGGTGGGAAGGTGCAGATCCCGACTGTTGGTGGTGCCGTGGAGATGACACTGCCGCCTTGGTCCAATTCCGGGCGGACCCTGCGCCTGCGGGGCAAAGGCCTGCCGGCATCCGGCAAGCTGCCGGCCGGCGACCTGCTGGTCACCCTGCGGGTTACCCTGCCCGAGAAGTCGGATGCGGACCTCGAGACGCTGATGCGCAAGTGGCAGGCGGAAAAGCCCTACGATCCGCGCAAGGATATCCGCTGAGCCTCACGGGCTGGTAATGCGCTTGCGGATGCTGTCGCCGATGCCCAGCAGGCGCTGCCGGTCGCCGCTCCCGGTGACGGCATAGCCCATGCCTCCAGCAGTCCAGAGGGCGACCGAAGCACCCCGGCCCTGTGCGATCCGCAGGTTGTCCTCGCCGGGCGCTCGGGTCACCAGAAAACCAATATGCTCGCCCTGCGCTCCCTCGTAGGTCAGGAAGGCGGCGGGGCCGATGTCTGCCGGGGCCAGCCGACCACCAAGCAGCTTCAAGCCAAAGCTTGTCAGGTCCGGAACCGGCACTGACAGGCCAAGTCTCGCCGAGAGGGTCTCGCTGAGGGCTGCAGGAACCAGGTTCGGCTCCGCCGGCTCGCCGGAATAGGTGACGTGGGCCTCTATGGCCCGGGCTGCCAGAGC
>CAISZN010000563.1 GCA_903889985.1 uncultured Hyphomicrobiales bacterium
ACCTGCGCCGCACCAAGGCCGAAAACCAGCTTCTTCAGGCGCGCCAGTCGCTCATAGGAGAGCTCAAGGCCGATCATGAAGAGCAGAAAGACAACGCCGAGTTCCGCGATTTCCGCGATCTTCTCGCGGTTTTCAAGTTCCAGCACCGAAAGCCAGGGAATGCTGTGGCGCAGGTGCCCAAGACCATAGGGGCCAAGCAGGACACCCGCCGCGAGGAACCCGATGACAGGACTGACGCGCAGGCGGCGGAACAGGGGAACCACGACCCCGGCGGTTGAGAGGAACAGCAGTGCTTCCTTGTATTCGACGAGGGGGACGGACGAGGCCAACTGGATCTCCGGATTCGGGTGACGCTGCAATAGACCCGTGAGGGATCCCTTGCGTCAATGCGAGGAGCCGGGAGAGGTTGCCGTAAAAATAAAACGCCGGGCGTACATCCGGCCCGGCGTTCGTCCATCTTCGCAAGAACTCAACCCAGCGAAGATCGATTGATTGCAACCTAGTCGCCAATCGTGAAAAAATGATGACCGAATTTTAACCAGATGAGGACGCCATGCCAAAGGGCTACTGGATTGCACGCAATGATGTTCACGATGCCGAGACCTACAAACTATATGTTGCGGCAAACAGCGTCGCCTTCACCAAATTTGGTGGCCGCTTCGTGGTTCGCGGCGGCCAGTATGAGCTGAAGGAGGGCGTAACCCGGCCCCGGCATATCGTGATTGAATTCCCCGATTATGCGACGGCGCTCGCCTGCTACGAATCCCCGGAATATCGCGAGGCGGCCAGAATCCGCGCAAAGTCCTCCGAAGGCGATCTCGTCATCATCGAAGGCATCGACTAGACTGCGGGCAAGAAGCAAATCGACTGGGAGGATGCCTTGGATCTCGGACTGAAAGGCAGAACTGCGCTGGTGACCGGCGCGTCCAAGGGGATCGGGCATGCAGTCGCCGCCCGGCTCGCCGAGGAAGGCTGCAATCTGCATCTGGCTGCGCGTTCGGGGCCTGCGCTTGAAGAGTTCGCGGCAAAGCTGCGCGCCGCCCATGGCGTCACAGTCACGACCCATGCCTGCGACCTGTCACAACATGAGGCCATCTGCGCCCTGGCAGAGGCCTGTGGCGCGCCGGACATTCTCGTCAACAATGCTGGCGCCATCCCGTCCGGGAACCTGCAGGACGTCACACATGAGCGCTGGAAGGCGAGCTGGGACCTGAAGATCTTCGGCTATATCGGACTGACCCGCCTGCTGCTGCCAAAGATGTATGCGCGCAAGAGTGGTGTGGTGATCTGCGTCATTGGTGCTGCCGGCCTGCATCCCAACCCGAACTATATCGCCGGCTGCGTTGGCAACGCAGCACTCAACATGTTCGTGAAATGCATCGGCGCTGAAAGCATGGATCACGGCGTTCGCGCTGTGGCCGTCAATCCCGGTGCGACCAAGTCGGACCGGCTGGAATATCTCTGGCGTGAGAATGCGCGCCGCAAGTTCGGCGATCCGGAGCGCTATCGCGAACTTCTGGTCAACTATCCGGGTGGGCGCGTCGCAAATGTCGAGGATGTCTCAGCGGCAGTGGCTTTTCTGGCGTCAGACCAGGCCGGCTACGTCTGCGGTGCCGAACTCACCATCGATGGGGGCCACCTGCTGCGCCGGGGCTAACGTCAACGGTATTCGCCAAGCTCCTTCACTGCGGCTTCCGAGAAGGAGCTGTCGATCATGGCGTCGATATTGGCCTCCTTCTCGAGCAATCCCTGCTCCTTGTAGAAGTGCTGCACGGAGCCGAGGAAGGTCTTGTTCAAGCGCTGGTTTGGATCGAGCCCTGCAGGAAACCCGTTCTTGATGACGGGCACGGGCACGTTCGCAGCCTTGGCGATGATCTCGATGACTTTCTGTGTGTCGACACCCTTCGAGATCGCATCGTTGTAAACACGCACGCCGCGCACATAGGCCTTCATGAAATTCGTCGCGACAGGCCGATTGGCGGCAAACTGCTCGCTATAGACCAGCGGCACGATGCTGCCGCCGTCCGGCACGAATTCGATCAGGTCGGAAACCACCGTGGCGAGCTTCGTCTGCACGACACGCGACAGAAATGGGTCGATGATCAGTGCGCCGTCGATGGCGTTGGAGGCGAGCGCCGCAGCCATGTTGGGCAGCTGGACTTCCACATATTCGAAATCCGCGAGACTCATGCCGTGCTTGCGGAACAGGGCGGCGACGAGAAAATAGCCAATCGACGTGCGGCCCGGGCCACCGATCTTCTTGCCCCTGAGACCATGTATTGTCTCGGCTTCACTGCCCCTGACCAGATCAGGCCGCACCGTGAGGCGCGTGGAGGAGAACCCCGGGCGCAGGCTCTGCTTGTCGCCGACCAGACGCAGGTTGATGGCGCGTTGCACGGAAGCAAAAAGGCCGGGCGCGAGCGCGATGCCGGACACCTCGATCGCATTGGTCGCCGCTTCGGCCACCTGCGAGGGGATGCTGGTCTGGACCACGGGCGTGACCTCGAGCCCATATTCCTTGAAGAAGCCATAGGCGTCAGCCAGGAAAACACCCGCATCGGTGGCACCACCAAGGGAGGAATATTTCAGTTTGGTGACCGGGGACCCGGTCTGCGCCTGACCAAGCCCAGCGACGAGACTCGCGGCGAATGCGGCTGAAAGAAGGACACGCCCTGCCGCCCGGACAGTGATGCCGGTCATGTTTCCTCCCATGTCGCCCCGTTTTCGGAGTCGCTGGCCTATGGACCATTGACGCTGGCAAGGTCGAAACTTGCCAGCGCTTTGTAGCGATCAAGAATGCCGCGCATTTCCTGCGCCGGCAAGACGGCTTCCAGATCCGTGAACCCGGCAGGCGCGCGCTCTTCACACAGGCTGACGATCCGCTCAGGTCCGCCAGCACGGTTCTGCAGGACGATCTGCGCGGTGCGCGGCCGGCGTTCTGCCTCGTAGGCTTCCAGCGCATTCTTGACGCCCGAATACCCCGTCAGGGCCTGCACCAGTGCATGCGCGTCGAGGATCGCCTGCGATGCACCATTGGAGCCCAGCGGGTACATGGGGTGGGCCGCGTCGCCCAGCAAAGTCACCCGCCCATGGCTCCATCGCGGCAGCGGATCACGATCGACCATGGGAAATTCCCAGATGGCCGTCGCGCCCCGCATCACGGCAGGGATGTCGAGAAAATCGAACGTCCAGTCTGCATAGCGCGGCAGCAAGTCTTCAAGCCGGCCGCGACGGTTCCAGTCCTCCCGGGCAAAGCCGCTGGAGGGATCGATGAAGAAACGCGCCGCCCAGTTGGTCAGTGACCTGCCCTGCGCGCGATATCGCTGGGAGATCGGATAGCCGATGATGGTCTGCCGTCCGCCCGCCATGAACTGGGAGGTTCCGGACAGGAAGGGATCCGTTTCCGTGACCGCGCGGAAGATCAGCGCCCCATTCCATTTGGCGGGCCCTTCGTCCGGATAGAAGTGGTGGCGAATTGTGGAGTGGATACCGTCCGCGCCGATCAGCACGTCACCCTTCATGGTGAAGCGCCTGTGCGTGGCGCGCTCCATGAGATGGCCAATGACTCCGTCATCTGTCTCCTCGAAGCCCGTCAGCTGGCATCCCAGATGGATGCGATCGGCGGGGATACGCTCGCGCACGATCGCGAGCAGGGCCACCTGCAGCTCGCCGCGATGGATGCCGATCTGCGGCCAGCGATAGCCCGCAGCCATGCCGCGCGGATCGGTCCAGATGTGCTGGCCCTGCCTGTTGTAGAAGCGCTGTTCGCTGATCGGAATGCCAAGCTCCAGCAGACGATCGAGGCAACCCAGCCGATCGAGATGACGCACGCTGTGGGGCAGCAGGTTGATGCCCACCCCGAGCGGCTTCACCTCCTGTGCCGCCTCAAAGATCCGAACGCCGATTCCTGCTGCATGCAGGTCGAGGGCCGTGACAAGTCCGCCAATGCCGCCGCCCACGATCAGTGCTTCAAGGGCCACCCCAGTCTCCTCCCGTCGATTTTCTCCGATTGAACCATCGGGCCAGCAAGCTTGCAATGACAGGCATTGCGAGCCCGTGGCGAGGTGATACGATCCAGACCACAAACCGGGGAGGAAATCGTGAGCGAAGGACGGGTCGTCGGAAGCAAGAACAACGGCGTGGCGGAGCTGCTTTTCGACAATGAGCCGCGGCGCAATGCGATGTCCATTGCCATGAACCAGCAGGCCTTTGAGATTCTCGCGAACTTTGCCGAAGACGAGGACGTGCGCCTGCTCGTCATCAAGGGCGCCGGCGAAAAGTCCTTCATCTCCGGCGCAGACATCTCCGAATTCGAAAAGTATCGGAAAGATCCGGAAACTGCGGCCCATTACAGCAAGCTGTCGGCGCGCATGTACAATCTCGTGCGGGAGTTTCCCAAGCCGACCGTGGCCAAGATCCGTGGCTTCTGTTTTGGCGGCGGCGTCGGGCTGGCGGCTGCCTGCGACCTGCGCATCGCAGCCGAAGATGCGCTTTTCTCAATTCCTGCCGCGCGCCTCGGCATCGCCTATCGGGCGGACTTCATTGCATGGCTGAATGAAATCGTAGGCCCTTCGCACCTGAAGGAAATGCTGATCACCGCGCGGCGCTATCCTGCTGCTGAGGCCTATGCCATGGGCCTCGTGCACCGGGTTGCCCCGGTGGCAGGATTTGACGCGTTCTTCGACGATTATGTAGCCAGCATTTCAGACAATGCTCCACTGTCGACAGCGGCTGCCAAGGCCATGATCAACGAGATTGCCGACAACCTGCGCACCGCTGACGCGGAGAAATGCCGCAGGTTTACGGAATCCTGTGCCGGCAGCGAGGACTTCCAGGAAGGCCGTCGCGCTTTCATGGAAAAGCGCAGACCGGTCTTCAAGGGGCGCTGAGCCTATCGCTTGAGGGCACGCGCGGCGGTGATTTCGGCTTCCAGAGTACTGAGCTCCGAGAAGCTGGTATCAACCGCCTGCGCGGCCGTGACTGCGCCATCGATCATCTTCATCCGCTTGAAGACCTCAACCTGACGCTCGATCTCATCGATCGGAATGCGGCCCTGCGCATCGATGTAGGGCAGGCTCATGCGGATCTCGGCCTCATCCAGCTTCGTGTGGCGGGCGATGATCTCAAGAAGGGCCTTGGCCTCCGGCTTGCCCTCATAGCCACCGGGTTGGAGGAAGGCGCTGACATAGTCGGCAGCGCCTCGCCGCCATGCACGCATGAAGCGCTCGATGACGGGCCGCTTCGTCTGCATGGTCCTGGCGGACGTGAAGATCCCGCTCGCCATATAGGGAGTTTCATCTGCCATCCAGGCCAGCAGGCGCGCTTCGCCGCGCTGCACAAGGGGCAGGGCTGTGGGCGCCGTCAGCGTGCCAATGTCCACGGCACCGCCGCGCACTGCCGAAGCTATATTTGTGAAGGTCTGAAGGGGCACGGTGCGCATGCCGGAAAACGAAAAGCCATAGGCATCTGCGGTCCGCTGAAGGGTGTAGCTGAAGATTGAGCCAACCGTCGTGATGCCGGCAGATCGACCTGCGAGATCCTTCGGCGCCTTCAGGCCAGCCTCCCAGGCCCTGTTGGAGACGACATAGGCCGAAAAGGTGAAGCCCGGCATCTCGCGGGAGCCCCCGGCGATAATCTTGAGCGCATCCTTGGCGACCAGATTGTAGAAAGTGCCGCTCATTCCGCCCATGCCGACTTCCGTATCGCCGGAGACGACCGCGATCTGGCCGGCCTGCGCGCTATCGAAATAGATGAGCTGGGCGTCGAGCCCTTCGTCCCGAAAATAATTTCGGTCGAGGGCGATATAGAGCGGCGCGGAGCCGGTTGAACGGGAAGACGAGATCTTGATCGTCTCGGCATGGGCCATGGCGGAAGCCAAGAGCGCGCCGAGTGCTGCGATGAGCCGCATGCCCTTCCCCCCCGAATATTGTCCGGCCCTCTTGGCGGCTCTCTCATAAGAGGGGTAAAATGCTGTTTCATAGCTGTCAAACGGGGAGGATGACTTGGCTGGTGCGCTCGACGGCATCCGTGTGGTGGAATTCGCAAATTACGTCTCCGGGCCCTATGCCGGCATGTTGCTGGCGGATATGGGCGCCGAGATCATCAAGGTCGAGACGCCCGGCAAGGGCGACCCCTTCCGTGGCTGGGGCCGGATCGAATACAGCCCGACCTTCGGCTCGGTGAACCGCAACAAGAAGAGCATCTGCCTCGACCTGAAGAGCGAAGATGGAAAGCGCGCGGCTCTCGCTCTTGCCAAGACTGCCGACGTGGTAATCGAGAATTTCCGCACCGGCACGATGGAGCGCCTCGGCCTCGGATATGAGACGCTCGCCAAGGACAATCCACGGCTGATCTATTGCGCCATCACCGGCTTTGGCACCGATGGCCCCTATGCATCGCGTCCCGGCTACGACACTGTCGGGCAAGCAATGAGTGGGCTTCTGTCGCTCCTGACAGACATCGAGAAGCCCAATCCCATGGGCATTTCGCTGTCCGACCATCTCTCCGGAATGGTCGCCTGCAACGGCATCCTCGCAGCCCTCGTGTCGCGGGCCAAGACCGGCGAAGGCCAGCGCGTCGATACCTCCCTGCTGGAATCGACCGTCTCCTTCTGCGGCGAGAATGCCGCCAATTATTTCGAGAAGGGCAAGGTTCCGAGCCGCGCAACACGCACCCATCGCGCGCAGGTCTATGCCTTCACGGATCAGAACGGGAAGCCCTTCGTCGTGCACCTCTCCTCCCCGACGAAGTTCTGGGAAGGACTGACGCGCGTCGTGGGCAAGCCCGAATGGCTCAGCGACCCGCGCTTTGCCAGCAAGGAATCTCGCGGCAAACATTACCAGGCCTTGAGTGAGGGTCTCTCTGACGTGTTCAGGACCAACACGCGGGATCACTGGCTGGCGAAGCTGCAGGCCGAGGACGTGCCCTCCGCGCCCATGAACACCTTCGATGAAGTGTTCGATGATCCGCAGGTCAAGCACATGAGGATGAAGGAAGAGATCACGCACAAGCGCGTCGGCAAGATCGGCCTCGTTCGCAACGGCGTGCGGATGTCGAAGACGCCTCCGCAGATCCATACGGCTTCGCCGGAACTCGGCGAACACACGGATGAAGTGTTGGCCTCTCTCGGGCTCAAGCAGGAGACGAAGTAATGGCGGGAATCACGCGCCGCGATCTGCTGGCGGGCACCACTGCCCTGGGTGCCATCGGCCTGATCCGCCCGGCAAGCGCACAAGCGATTGCGGAGTTCTATCGCGGCAAACGGATGAACCTCATCACCACGGCCTCGCCGGGCGGTGGTTATGACCAGTATGCGAGGCTCCTAGCCCGGCACATGCCGCGCCACATTCCCGGCGAACCGACCATTACCGTCCAGAACATGGTCGGCGCCGAGGGGCTCAAGGCTGCCAACCATCTGTATGCGGTTGCACCTCAGGATGGCTCGGTTATTGGCGGCCTCTCGCGAAACACGGGGCTGGCCCGCTTCTATGACTTCAACAATGCAGCGATCCAGTTCGATGCGCGCAAGTTCCACTGGCTGGGCTCGCCGCAGCAGGAAATCGGGCTGTTCATCGTCAATACGAAAAGCGGCGTGAAATCGGCGGCCGATCTCAAGACCAGCCGCGAGATCACGATCAGCTCGACGGCGCGCAATTCACCAAGCTCGATTTATGCGCGCATGCTGAACGCCATGTATGGCTCGCACCTGCGGTCGATTGAGGGCTATGACGGATCGCAGGCCTGCCTGATGGCGGTCGAGCGCAATGAAACGGACGCGCATATTTCCGGTGGTTCGTCGGCTGCCTTCCGGGCTCGCTTCCGGCCTTGGGTTCAGGCGGGCAATGCCGCGGTCATCATGCAGATGGGCATGGCGCGTGATGCCGAATTCCCGGATGTTCCGACGGCGCTTGAACTCATGTCCAATGCAGACGACCGGCAGCTCTTCGAGATTGCCTTTGCCGAGCAGGTCATGGGACGCCCCTTCGTCGTGCCGCCGGGTGTCCCTGCGGAGAGGGTTGCCGCGCTTCGTGCAGCCTTCGATGCCACGATGAAGGACCCGCTGTTCCTTGAGGATGCGGAGAAGGAAAAGGTCGAGATCGCGCCGGTCGACGGCATTACCATCAACAATCTGCTGGATCGCGCCTATTCCGCACCGGCACCCGTGGTCGAGCGCCTTCGCGCGCTGGCAAAGTAAGGAATTTCCATGATCGAAGCCTCTCGCGATCTGCGCGACATCGCTGCGATTGTCGGCGCCGGCAACAGCCGGCTCGGCAAGGTGCCCGGCGTGTCGAGCCTCGACCTGCTGGTCGAAGCCATGCGCAATGCCATCAACGACGCCGGCATCTCGGTGAAGGACATCGACGGCATCGTCTGCCGTGGTCCGGACGAGCTCTACAGCCAGCACCAGCTCATCGGCGAGCGGCTCGGCATCAATGCCCGCTTCTCGACCACCCTCGACAATGGCGGTGCCAGCCAGATCATGTCGATTGCCATGGCTGTCATGGCGATCCGACACGGGCTCGCGAGCACAGTGATCTGCGGCTATGGGCGTGATGCCTGGTCGCGCACACATGTCACGGAAGAAGCGCGCATCCGCAACGAGACGCGGCCTGGCAGCCAGAGGCCGAAGGAGTTCGGCCCCGAATATGGCTATTACAGCGCTGCCGCGACCCATGCCTTTGGCGCCACGCGCCACATGCACCTCTATGGCACCACGAAGGAGCATTTCGGGCACATCGCCATCAACTTCCGTGAACATGCGCTGCGCAATCCGGAAGCCATGATGAAAAAGCCGCTGACCATGGAGGACTACCATGCGCAGCGCTCCATCGTGCGGCCCTTCGGCCTCTTTGACTGCAGCCTGCGGTCGGATGCGGCGGGTGCGCTGATCGTGACTAGCAAGGCGCGGGCGAAAGACCTGCGCCAGCCGCCGGTCCTGGTGAAGGGCTTTGGCACCTACAACAATACGCGGGGCTGGCTGATGGACGACAACATGGTCGTCACCGCCGCCAAGCAGAGCGGCGAGACCGCTTATGGAATGGCAGGACTGGGTCCGAAAGACATCGATACCGCCCAGATCTATGACTGCTTCACCTACATGGTGCTCACGCAGCTCGAGGACTACGGCTTCTGCAAGAAGGGCGAGGGTGGCGACTTCGTGGCCTCAGGCGCCCTGCGCATGGGCGGCGTGCTGCCGACCAACACCTCGGGGGGCCAGCTGTCCGAAGCCCATGCGGAAGGCGTGCTGCAGATCGTCGAAGGGGTGCGCCAGCTGCGTCACACCTATCCGACCGAACGTCAGGTCAAGGATGCGGAGATCGCGCTGATCTCCGGGCATGGCGGCAACCAGGTCTGCCACTCGACACTCATTCTCGGGAGAGCCTGATGGACAAGCCGATGAAACCCGTTCCCCGTCCGGCACCAGAGTCAGAGCCCTACTGGAAAGCCGCGCACGAGCATCGTCTCGAAATTCCCCAGTGCGACGATTGCAGCCATCACTGGTTTCCGCCCTCGCGCACCTGCCCGAATTGCCTGTCCCCCAACATGCATTGGCAGCAAGTCTCGGGCCGCGGCAAGGTCTTCAGCTTCGTCATCTATGACCGCGTCTATCATCCTGCCTTCGCGGAGGATGTGCCCTATGTGGTCGCCCTGATCGAGCTGGAGGAAGGGCCGCGCCTGATCTCGAACGTCGTCGGCATTCCCCCGGACGACGTGCGCTGCGAGATGCCAGTCGAGGTGTTCTTCGACGACGTGACGGAAACCGCCAGCGTCCCGAAGTTCCGCCCGCGTTGACAAGGCATGGGCCAGGCGCTGATCGCGCCGGCCCTCGCCAACCAATCTCAATCCGGCTAGGCTCCCCCTCACAAAAAATGTGGGGAGGACGTCGTGCGCTGCAGAGCATTGATGCTGGCTGCCATCTGTGGATCACTGGTCATGATCGGGCCGTCGTCAGCGCAGGAGCTCGTCTTTCTTGGCAATCAGGGCGCGATGCCGGGCGTTCGAGCGCTGGCGGAAAGCTATTCACGGATATCCGGCTACAAAGTCACCGTCATCGACGATCCGGTTCAGCTCCAGAAGAGCTTGACGGCAGGACCTGCTGACCTTGTTTCGGTCAGCCCTGAGGCCATGGCTGAGCTCGATCGCAAGGGGCT
>CAISZN010000564.1 GCA_903889985.1 uncultured Hyphomicrobiales bacterium
ACGATGCTTCTCGGCGGAATCGCCGTCGCCCTCGACGAGATGGTTGAACATGTCCACGTGGGCATTCACATGGCGGTCGAGATTCATCGCCATGAATCCGGAGAGCTGCAGGAAGCCCGGATAGACTTCGCGGCCAACACCTGGATAGGGGAATGGAACCGTCTGGATGCAATTGCGGCGGAACCAGTTGGTACCGCGTTCCTGCGCCAGCGTGTTCACCGCAGTCGGGCTGCGACGCGTGTCGATGGGGCCACCCATGAGGGTCATGGATGCCGGTACGGACGGATCGCCATGGGCAGACATCAGAGCCGTCGCTGCGATCAGCGGGACCGATGGCTGGCAGACACCAAGCGTGTGGAGACCCGCACCGGGTGCACCTGCGGAGAGTTGCTGGCAGATCTCGATCAGGTAGTCGATGTAGTCATCGAGATTGAAGCTGCCGGCTGCCAGCGGCACCATGCGCGCGTCTTTCCAGTCGGTGATGTAGACATCGAAATGCGGCAGGAAGGCCTCGACCGTTCCGCGCAGCAGGGTCGCATAATGGCCTGACATGGGCGCGACGATCAGCAGGCGTGGATCCTTGCGGCCGCTGTCGCGCGCAAAGCGTACGACCTGACAATAGGGTTTCTGCCAGACAATCTCTTCGGTGATGGGCACTTCCCGTCCCTCGATGTAGGTCACGGGCAGGTCGAAGGCCGGCTTGCCATAGCGGCGCGTGAGGCGCTCAAAAAGCTCAGCCCCGGCAGCCATGTTACGGCCAAAGGGAGTGTGGGTGAGGGGGTTCATCGGATTCTTGAACAGCAGCCGGGTGGCATCCGACAAAGCGCGGGCGGGGGCCACGGCCAGATGTGCCATCTCATAGGCCTGATAGGAGAACCTGTTCATTTGGACCTCGATCCACTGGCTGCGCCGGCAGAAGCCGAGCGATAGTGCATTGCAGCATTTATGCTGGGGACGCTACATCTTTGGGGTGCAAAGCGATACCCGACATTTGGCGAACCCCTGCGGACCCGGAATTGTTCCATGGCTTGCTGCCATGGGGCCGCATGGGTTACGCGCTTCAGTCTTGGGTCGCCAACCGGATCGCGCATGATCAATCCATCCGACTTCGATCTCGCCCAGCACGCCCGTCGCCTGCGCCTCGATACGCTGGTGCGACTGCGCTGGCTTGCGGTGTTTGGCCAGTCCATGGCGGTGCTGGTCACCCACTACCTGTTGGGATTCTCGCTCCCGATCGGTTTCTGTTTCCTTGCGATCTCCGCCTCGGCCTGGCTGAACATCGGTGTTCGTGTGCGCTTTCCGATCAGCCAGCGCCTGTCCGATCCGGCCGCCTTTGCCCTTCTAGCCTATGATGTCCTTCAGCTTTCGGGGCTGCTCTACCTGACGGGGGGCCTCGCCAACCCCTTTTCGATCCTGTTTCTCGCGCCGATCATGATCTCGACCGTGTCGCTGTCCTGGCAGCGGACGGTCTGGCTGGTCGTACTCATGATCGCCATGGCGACGCTGCTGGGCTTCCACCACCTGCCCCTGCCCTGGTTCCCCGGCGAGCAGCTGGAGCTTCCCTTCCTCTATGTGGTGGGCATCTGGATCGCTCTTGTCCTTGGAGCGGGCTTCGTGGCCGTCTATGCAGCCCGGGTGGCCGGTGAGGCACGCCAGCTCTCGGACGCCCTGGCGGCCACCGAGCTGGTTCTGGCCCGCGAGCAGCATCTCACCCAGCTCGACGGTCTGGCTGCTGCTGCTGCCCATGAACTGGGCACCCCCCTGGCCACCATCACCCTGGTGGTCAAGGAAATGGTCCGCCAGGGCCCGCCGGATGGGCCCTTTGCCGAGGATGTCAGGCTGCTTGCCCAGGAGGTCCAGCGCTGTCGGGGCATCCTCTCGAAGATTGCCTCGCTCGGCGACGACGATGGTGGCATGTTTGACGAGATGACGCTTGGCCATCTTGTCGAGGAGGTGGTCGATCCCCAACGCGATTTCGGCGTCGAAGTCCATGTAGAGGCGCAGGGCAATGGTGCCGAGCCGATCTGCCGGCGCAATCCCGGAATGGTCTACGGGCTCGGCAATCTCGTAGAGAATGCAATCGACTTTGCCCGCAGCGAGGTCAGGATCCGATGTTCCTGGGACGAGACCTCCGTCTCGATCACCATCCGGGACAACGGCCCCGGCTTCTCGCCTGACGTGCTGTTGCGCCTCGGCGAGCCCTATGTGACATCGCGCGGCGGGCCGCGCCGGGCAAAATCGGAGGAGGGTTCCGGGCTTGGCCTTGGCCTGTTCATTGCCAAGACCCTGCTCGAGCGCTCCGGTGCGACCGTGATCCCCGGCAATGCGGCCGAGGCGAGCGGCGGGGCTCTGGTGCGCGTGGTCTGGCAGCGTTCGATATTCGAGCGTAAGACGGGCGCGAGCATGCCAGGTGAAGCTCCTGTGGCCACGTCCGGACCACGTCCGGAGAAGGCCAAGCAAGAAGGCTGAAGGATGAAGCAGTCAGACAAGGGTCTCGACGGGCAGGAGGCGGAAGCCTTGGCCTCACTCGCCGACCTGCCAGAGGACGAGCGGTCTCTCCTGCTCGTGGATGATGACAAGCCCTTCCTGTCCCGCCTCAGCCGCGCCATGGAACAACGGGGCTTTGCAGTTCGCATGGCTGGCAGCGTCGCCGAGGGCATTGCCGCGATCGCGTCCAGCGCCCCGGCTTTCGCGGTCATCGATATGCGGCTTGGCGATGGCAATGGGCTCGATGTGATCTCTGACCTGAAGGAGAAGCGCCCCGACGCGCGTGGCATCATCCTGACCGGCTATGGCAATATCGTCACGGCGGTTACGGCGGTGAAGCTCGGCGCTTTCGACTATCTCGCCAAGCCCGCCGATGCGGATGAGATCTACTCTGCCCTCATGGCGACCCGCCACGACAAGGCGGAACTGCCGGAAAATCCCATGTCG
>CAISZN010000565.1 GCA_903889985.1 uncultured Hyphomicrobiales bacterium
CATGAGAATCAGGAACGGCAGGAAGAGCCACGGAATCCCCAGCGGGTCCTGACCGAAATTGCTCCCCACATATTCAGCGCCTTTGACAATGGCGGGGCTGAGCACGAGGCCGAAGAGCGATCCCAATGCAACAAAGCCGAGCGCCTGTGCGCGCATGCGGTTGGGATACATATCGGCAGCCGCAATACGCATCTGCTGGGAAGCGTTCATGCCCATGCCGAAGACCAGCAGGCCGAAGGTGAAGATCAGGATGGAGCGGAAATACATGGCCGAGGCCAGGGTCAGCGTGCCGACCAGCGCGATGCACAGACCAAAATAGACCGCCTGCTTGCGCCCATAGGTGTCCGCGATCTTGCCGATGGGGTATGCGATCAGGAAACGGCTGAGGCCGATGAGGCCAACCGAAAGGCCAGCCAATGCGGACGAGCCAGTCAGGCTGATGACCATCAGCGGTCCAAAGCCATAGGCGAATTGCATTCCTGCACCGGAAAAGGACAGGGACAGGGCGAGCAGGGCGGTATTGCGCTTGATTAGCGCTGGAACGGGCGTTTTCATCCTTGAGCCGGGTCTTTGCGATCGAGTCCGTTGTGGGCTTGCTGCACGATCGGGAGGATCCGCGCAAGAAAAAAGGGCCCTGCCAAATTGCTGGCGAAGGCTGAAGAGGGAGATTTCAAATGTCTGGATTCATTCGTTCTGCCTGGCTTGCGGGCACCCTTGTTCTTGGTTGCCTGACCGCTTTCACCGCCCATGCTGCCGAAAAGGTTGTTCAGGTCGGTGGCGGCCTTGGCCTTCTTGACCAGCCGGGCAAGGCGCGTGGCAGCGTGATCCTCATGCCGGGTGGGGATGGCGACATCGGCCTCGGCGCCGATGGCCAGATCGCACGTCCCGGCAATACGCTGGTGCGCGAACGCAAGCGCTTTGCTGGAGCCGGATTTGCGACCCTGACCCTTGATGACGGAACCGACCCGGCACAGGCAGTCACCCTGATGCGTGGCATTGCAAAGCCTGTGGTGGTGATCGCCATGAGCCGGGCGGCCACGCGCGTTGGCCCGGCACTTGCGGCCCGTCCGGACGGCCTGATCTTCGTCTCGGCCATGCTCGACGATTTCCGCTTCCGCAACAGCCCGGATAGCCTCCCCCCGACCCTTGTCCTGCATCACCGGGAGGATACCTGCCGGGTGACCCTGCCAGCCACGGTCGACGCCTTTCTGGCCTGGGCCGGCAACAGGGCGAAGGTGCAGTGGTTCACGGGAGGCGTGGCGGAGGGGAACCCATGTCTCGCGCGCGGTCATCACGGCTTTGCCGGGATCGAATCCCAGATGGTGGCTGCAGCAACTCGGTTTGCGGCCCGGCCACGCTGAGGAAGGCCTTTAGCTCGCCATGCACATCCGCTAAACAGGGGCCAGCCGCGGCCCCGGGAGGCCCGCCAGACCCGAAGCCTTGAACCGCTGGACGGCCCGGTCCAGCCCAAGCGAGTGACCATGCCCGTCTATCGTTCAAGAACCACCACCCACGGCCGCAACATGGCCGGCGCCCGCGGCCTGTGGCGCGCCACCGGCATGAAGGATGGCGATTTCGGCAAGCCGATCATCGCCGTGGTGAATTCCTTCACCCAGTTCGTGCCCGGCCATGTGCACCTGAAGGACCTTGGCCAGCTCGTCGCCCGCGAGATCGAGGCGGCCGGCGGCGTGGCCAAGGAGTTCAACACTATCGCGGTGGATGATGGCATCGCCATGGGCCATGACGGCATGCTCTATAGCCTGCCCTCGCGCGAGATCATCGCCGACAGCGTCGAATACATGGTCAACGCCCATTGCGCCGACGCCATGGTCTGCATCTCCAACTGCGACAAGATCACGCCCGGCATGCTGATGGCGTCCCTGCGCCTCAATATCCCGACCGTCTTCGTCTCGGGTGGACCGATGGAAGCCGGCAAGGTCAAGCTCGGCGACCTCGAGCACAAGGTCGACCTGATCGACGCCATGGTCGC
>CAISZN010000566.1 GCA_903889985.1 uncultured Hyphomicrobiales bacterium
CCCAATAAAATCAGATAACTGCCATCAGATATGAAGGCACGTTTTAACAGGAAGACCGCCATTCTTTATGGCACCATGTTCTGCCTTATGGCGGTCTTTCTCGGCTTATCACGTTTTAAAAATCAATCTCCAGAAGAAAAGACAGGCGCCACAAATGAGACAAATCAGCTACTGCAGTTTGAAGGTTCTTCCAGCAGACAGATGGCGGGCGATCTCACTCGTTTGCGGCACACTTAAGCCCTCTTGAGAACGTGTGATTCGAGATGACATGTTTATGCTATTGGTACTCAATGATGAATTAGGTAACCACTCCACGTGCTAGTCGCCAACCAGCCAAGGCTGTCGCCTGTCATGGACGTGTTACGCTAGCGGTCACCCATTGGCGAGAGATGATAGAGCGGTTGATTATGAAGGCCTACATGCACAGCGCCATCTTCGCTAAGCAGGCAATGCCGAAAGCCTTATACCTACAGTCAGCAGCCCATGGCGCGGTCGCTCCGTCGTATTCAGGTAATTGCACCAATCAAATTACTTGAACTTGGACGGTCTAAGAATTGAGGTTAATCTCAATGAACGGCAATTGATTTAGCAAGCGGCGTTGGTCGCCATTGAGTATTCGGCATGAACCTGAGGGACAGCGTCATGAAATTTCCGCGGCGTCTATTTCTTAAATTAGCCGTCGCTTCCGCAATTGGACCAACCTTTTCGAAAGCCGCGATCGCGCCCGATTATCCGACGCGACCAATAAAACTAGTTGTGCCGTTTCCTGCCGGCGGCGTAAGCGACATCTTGGCTCGCTTGATTGGACAATCCTTGTCTGAGCGACTGGACCAGCCAATTATAATTGAAAACCGACCTGGCGCAGGCACCAATATTGGTACGGCAGTTGTCGCGCATGCACCGGCCGATGGGTATACAATTCTCCTGCTCGGCACGACCAATTCCATTAACGCGACTCTTTATGAAAAGCTCAATTTCGATTTCGTTCGCGATATTGAACCTGTCGCAAGCATCGCGCGCTTCGTATATTTCATGGAGGTAGCACCTTCCCTTCCCGTGCACACTGTTCAAGAATTCATCGCATTTGCCAAAGCACATCCTCAAAATATCAGTGTAGGCTCAAACGGCATCGGTGCCCCGAGCCATTTGGCAGGGGAACTGTTCAAGCAAATGACCGGAATCGACATGGTGCATGTACCATATCCGGGTACGGCCCAGGCATTGCAAGGTCTGATGGCGGGACAAGTTCAGGTGATGTTTGACAGCACGGGATCTTCGATCGAGCACGTTCGCGCAGGAAACATAAGGGCTTTGGCAGTGACCTCGTCAAAGCGCCTCGAATCATTGCCAGACTTGCCAACGGTTGCTGAATCCCTTCCGGGATTCGAAATCAGCGCAATGAACGGTGTTGGCGCTCCCAGAGGGACACCGGCTGCTATAGTCGAGCGCCTTAACCGGGAGATCGCCTCGGTGCTTGGCGACGGAAAAATCCAAGAGCAGCTATTTGCCCTCGGTCTGCTGCCCTTCTCAAGTTCTTCGACTGAACTGGGTATATATGTTGCCGGTGAAGTTGAGAAATGGGGAAAGCTGATCAAAGCCGCAAATATTAAACCGATTTGATATAACAAGGCTGCTTTTCTTCCATCTTATTTGAAAAACGATTTTAGTATATCAGATCAAAATCGCTGGAGAACGCATAAGGTCCGCGCATGACAGGGATCAGATGTTAGGGGAGCTCGTTTTCCAGCTAATACAATCCGGAGCAATAAATCGCTTTATTCGCAATCAATTCAACGTCTTTGAAACGGGGAAGATAGCCACACGACCCATCATCGGCTTATGATCACCAGCGCACGCCAGCTGCTTCAATCGGCAGCAACGATCAACTGGCGCCGAGCATGTGGATCAGACCACGACTTCACCAGATCGAAAATGTACCGCGACGGCGTCAGCTAAGCTGACAGGCCCGTTCACCACTAGCCTCACAACCGTTGACTAACGGATCAGCTGTCCCGCCTTGAGGCGAATGTCTTCCGGAACACTATAGACCTCCGTAATAAGCTTTTGGACGTCCTCGCCGGAAACAGCAGAAATTTCCAGACTGTTCTTGTCTGATTCTTCGAGGAAGGCACGATCGGCCAAAGTTTCAAGAAAGCCCTTGCGCAGAGCAGCAGCGCGGTCTGCGGCGATTCCGGGCGGCGCCATGAAGGGGCGACCCATGACCTGACGCGCAAGAAAAATTTTCAGCAATGCCCGCTGCTCATCCGTTTTGGCAAGTTCATAGACCGTCGGTACGTTCGGCAGGTCAGGATGACGCTGCATAGACACCTGTAGAATGACTTTGAATGTGCCGGACTTGAGTGCGGCTGAGTGCGTTGCCTTGAGGCTGGTCCATGACCACCCGCAACGCCCCTGAACCTCACCGCGCTCCATCGCAAGGTTGATTTCGTTGCCCCCCGGATAACCACTCACAACTTTCATGCGTGTGCCAAGAACACCATTTATAATCTTCGGGAACTGATCGCTGTCGGCACTGCCACCCGAGGCGCCAATGATGATTTCCTTGGAATATAGATCTTCAGTGCTGTTAACGCCGGCATTCCCCCAGGCAACACACACCCCGACCTCATTATTTGCACTGCCGATCCAGGTGAATTTTGTGGCATCGAACTGCGCACCGGGCATATTGAGGAGCGGGTCGAACGGCGTACCACGCGAGATTGTACCAAGAGCTGTTCCGTCTTTTGGCGCGACATTGTAAATCCAGTTCGCGGCCCTCATACTGCCTGCTCCCGGCATGTTCATGACAATCACATTAGGAGCACCCGGCAGGTGGGTCGGCAAATATCGGGCTAGAACCCGCGCATAGATGTCATAGCCTCCACCGGCGCTGAAACCGACGGTAATGCCGATCGTCTCGCCATGAAAACTTTGCGCATGACTTGGGCGCGGGGCAATGAAGACGGACGATAAACCTAGTAGAAGCCCAAGCGACAGCCGGCATGACTCAGGAAAACACCGATCCTTCATGGACAAGCCTTTCATCTATCTACGTCGAATAGAACACAGGCATTCATGATCGTTACAAATGGGGTACCGTCGGCCGATTGGCCCTCAAGTCAAGCAAGGGCGCAAACATGATAAGCAAAATTTGAGCCGCGCGTCGAACACGGTTTGCTTTGGGACCACATAAAGAGCTTTGTACGCCTCACAGAGGCGAGAATTGAGTAGGTAGAAGGGGGCCAGATCTGGAGATATCTATTTGCAGATCTCACCCAAAAAAAATGCGTTGGCCAAGGAGGAGTGGGGGGCTTTCCGACGGATCAGAATATATCTTTGTTGAAGCGGACAAAGAAATGTTTAGCCCCGGCTAAACTGAACCGGAACATTCAGATTTCATAGCCGTCCATTGTGGAACCTCTGGGACCCTGGGCTGAGAGGAAAGTTACGAGTGCGGTCGAAGCAGATCACGCGGGCCACATCCCGCGGCCAGCGGACGCTCCATCTGAGTGACATGATCTGCAAAAAGAGGCGTCCGCTTCCAATCAACGTCATGTCCCGCGCATAGACACTGCCACCCAACCATCATACATCTCGCCTGAACTGGAGGCTTGGGAGGGACGATGGAAGACCTGACGAGACGCCGCTTTGGCAGCAGCGGCTTAGCCTGGACTGGCTGGATTTCGGCGGGATCAGCTATTGGCCTTCCTCATGGCGCATGGGCTGCCGACTTCTTTGCCGGCAAAGTTCTGCATTTTTACGTCGGCATCCCTCCGGGCGGTGCCTACGACCTCGTCCCGCGCGTCATTGCGGCCAACATTTCGAAATACATCCCCGGCAACCCGAAAGTCGTCGTCGAGAACATGCCGGGCGCGGGCAGTCTCACGATGATGAACTACCTCTACAACCAGGCCGCCCGTGACGGCACGTCCATCGGCTTCCCGATGAACACCGTCCTCCTGGAGCCCTCTCTCAAACTGCTCTCCGGGACGAGCGGAAATGCACGCTTCGACCTTCAGCACATGGCCTGGCTTGGAACACCGGGGCAGGATCCAGCGGTCGCCTGGGTCGGCGGTAATTCCTCTTTCAAGTCCTTCAATGACCTGCGCGACCGCAGCGCCACTTTCGGCTCGACGGGCGCTGGTGCCGACAGCACGGTGATCGCCAACCTCGCCAATCGCCTGCTTGGCACGAAAATCAAGGTCGTCTCAGGCTACAAGGGTGTTGCGGAATATCTCCTTGCCTTTGAGGGCGAGGAGATCGAAGGCGCCGTGACAACCTACGCCGCCCTCATGGCGGCCAGACCGGACTGGATCAAGACGGGCCGCATCAAGCTGCTCGCACAATTTGGGACCGAGCGCAGCCAGGATCTCCCGGATGTTCCCACCGGACTGGAACTCGCAACCGACCCCGAAGCCAGGGACATGCTGCGCGTCTATGGCGTAAAATTCTCCGCCGCCTATCCTGTCGTGATGCCGCCCGATGTTCCCGCTCCTCAGGTGCAGATCCTGCGCGATGCCTTCGCCATGACGATGTTGGATCCCGCCTACAAGGCGCAGATTGCAGCTGTCCGCATCTCCGGCTCAGCCGTGACACCCGAGGCTGTAGAGCGCTTTGTGCGGGACCTCGACGGCGCTCCACAATCCACCATCAATCGCCTGCGCAACATCCTGGACGCCAAGCAATGACAAGGCACCTGATCGTCGAACAAGACGCTTTCATGCGTATGTTCTCGCCCTTGCTCGACCCCAACCTTCCTTCGGAGTGGTTCGACGCCGTCGCCGACTTTTTTGCCCATGACGTTGCAGACTTCCCGGGATGGGTGACGTCCATGCGCAACCTGATTCCGGATCTCTATCCCGCCCGCGTTTCGCTGGCAGAAGATCAGGCGCATTTCCGTGCCCTGCTGAAGGATGCCGACGCCTGCATCATTGAGAGCCTGACCTTCGGGGTGCCTGAACTCGCCTGCGCCCCCCGGATCGGCGTCGTCCAGAAATATGGCGCCCTCACGCGCAACATCGACACCGTGGCCTGTGTTGCCCGCGGGGTGCAGGTCAGCACGCAACGCCGCCGCGTCAACGTCTCGCTGGCAGAGCTCGCTTTCGGCCTCCTTTTGTCGATGGGCAAGCACATCATCGAACTCAACCACGTCATTGACGAATCACGGCTCTCTGTGAAGGGATATGACCTGCGCCCCTACGATCGCCGATATACGGGCGGCAGCAATTTCGCCCGCATTCCGGGCCTTCGCATGGTGCAAGGCAAAGTGCTGGGCATCATCGGCTTTGGTGAGGTAGGCCGGGAAATCGCCCGCATGGCGCAAGCCTTCGAGATGCCGGTCCTTTATTACCAGCGCACCCCCCTGTCGGCCGCAGAGGAGGGCTTCCACAAGGCGACCTACGCGCCCCTCCACGATTTGCTTGCACGCGCGGACTACATCACGATCAACCTGCCGGTGACCCCGCAGACGAGTGGCATTCTTGGCCCGGCCGAATTCGCGGCGATCAAGCGTGGTGCCTTCCTCATCAACGTGGCGAGACCTGAACTACTCGACCGCGCCTCGCTCTTCGGGGCACTGGATGACGGCCGGCTCGCAGGATATGGAACCGATGTCTGGTTCGATCGGCCGGCGCGTGCGGACGATCCAGTCTTTTCCTACCCCAACATCATCGCCCTGCCCCACACCGCAATTGCCGATCGCAATCACGCGCTCGCAGACATCCAGGATATGTTCATGAAAATTTCCTCCGCCCTCGCGGCGCGAAATGTGGTTGCCTGACATGGCGCGCGTCGAGCTTCTGGAGACCAGCGAGGATCCTCGCGCCCAAGGCCTGATCGAGAGGTTGCGCGCAGGACGGCGCGGCAATCTTCTGGGAATCTACAAGGCGCTGCTCCACAACGGGCGGCTGGCGGAAACCTGGTTCGAGCACCTCAATGCCGTGCGCTGGGAAACCGAGCTCAGCGGCCGTCTGCGCGAGCTCCTGATCATCAGGGTCGGCTGGCGGCTCGACTGTGCCTATATCCAGCGCCAGCACATTCCAAAGCTCGCCGAGCCCGAAGGTCTGGACGCCGACGATTGCGCGGCTCTCCTGCAAGAAGACGTCGGGACACGCTTTGATCAAGCTGAGAGGGCTGCAATCGCCTTGGCCGATGAACTCACGGTTTCTGCCAGGGCATCTCAAGCCAGTGTCGATCGCATTCTCGACGACTTCTCGGAAAAACAGCTCGTCGAGATGATGGTGCTGATCGGCACCTACAACATGCACGCACGTTTCGTGAACGGCCTCGATATCGACCTGGAACCTTGATCGAGGCAACGCGGACTCCATTTCGACTGCTCAAGACAGGAATGCCTGGTGTCGCCGTCCTGTCTCTGAACTGGCAACCAGTGATGACCGGGATCCGCGCGCCAGACCACCGACGTCGCCGACGCAGAACGCTCATCGTTTCCCTGAAGAAGGGAATACGAAATGATATGTTCCCGGCAGATCGATTGAGGAGATTCTGATGACGATGTACCGATTTGGCCTGGGATAAATTGCGGTTATCCTGACCCACCATCACCTCGGCATGAACCACGAGAATGATGCTTCGCACCTGCGCGTTCTGCGCATCGTTTGGTGCGTGCGGCAGCAAAGAGGTAGCGCGCAACCCTCAGCCAATCGTGAGTACATTCGGGCACTTCACCCAACCGAATGAGTGAGCCAAAGCGGCGGACACTTCGATGTGTGCCTTCTCCAGCTTCGAGCTTATTCACCGGGGACTTTCAATCCCCAAGAGGTCGCGTCCAAAGGACGGGAACAGGGACTGCACAACGATTGCGTTTCCTCGTCTGGGCAGGGATGACTGCGGTGGTTCGCTCGAACGGAGTACAGCCGGCCATCATCTGGTCCACGTCCAGTTCCCCGTCTTGCAGCGAAGCCGCCAGCTGCAAGGGGGGCGCTCGGCAATCCGATAAAAAAGGTCCTTTGCGCAACCATCCTAGCAACTGGTCTGACCGCTCGCCCGCATCACCGGTTCAAGTCTTGTGACCGCCGCGTGAAGGGCTGCCGCCTGGTCAAGGCCTTCCTCACCGGCGATTGGCGAGATGCCCGATTCCGCGAGGGCGGGCGCCATATGCAGGACAGCGATTCGGTACTCCGACGTGCGCGGGGAGATCCTCAGCGAAGCTGAACAGAATCTTTGAAAGCCAAAGGCTGGCCAGCGGGCTCTGAAAATGCAGCGGCCTTCCCGGCGGCTGATAAACGGTGAAGCATGCGGTCCCGTCCGGGCTGTGACGTAGCCCTGCGACACTGAACACACGGGTCAGGTCAGGAACGGGAACCGATCTTTGAAATGGTTGTAATTTTTGGCGACTTGGTAGCTCGCGTCTGGTGGTAGCGGAGGAGGGAGACGCTACCAACTTGTCAAAAACACCTGTTATTTCAGCGAATACAACGCTTCGAGATGCCCCTGTGTTCTGTGACTGTAACACTAGATTTCAAAAGCTGGCAGGTCAACTGGTGAAGCGCTTGGGTTTGGTGGACCAGCTTAATCACTAGTTCTCGGTTTCCGTAAAACCATACCTCAGGGAGGATCACTCTTATGGGGTCAGACCACTCTGGGCAGCCTGCTACTCCGAAGGAGCGCACATTGAGACGTGTTCAAACAGACTCTCACAAGGCGCAGCATCTACTACAAGCAAAGCTGGGCAGCACCGAAGAGCGATCTGACTTTTGGTAAGCGAATCAAGGTCCTCATTGAGGAGGAGCCTTCCTTCGGCTATCGATCAGTCGCTAATTTTCTGACCTCGAACAAGAACACGACCCAGCGCATCTTGCAGATCAAGGGCTGGCAGGTTCGTAACTGGCCGTTTGGGCTAAGGCGGAGGATCGAGGCTATTCCCTCCGTTTCGCCGAGCCAGAATGAACGCAGGGTGACAAATCTCTGCCGACTCTGGCCCCGGCGTGACGACTGGCTGACCCTGACGCTGGTCATCGAATGACACACTCGTGAACTTCTTGGCTGGCATTTATTGAGCAGCGGGAGGGACAGTTCGGCGGGAGCACACCTGGAGCACTCCCTTATCGCCCACTTAGTTTCGCTGGGGCTGGTCACTCAGCCAATCCTGCTGCGCTCAGACGGTGGTCTTATCTTCACGAGCCGTGACTCCACGCGAATGGATCGTGGCTCCGGGCTTCGCCAAGAATAAATAACCCCCTATTGCCAGCAGCAAAACGACATGGTCGAGCGTGTGATCCGAACTCTCAAGGAACAATGTGTAACTCGACACCGCTTCAAAAGCCCGTAACCAGCAAGTCGTTCATTTGACGAGTATATCAACTTCTATATCAACACTAGGCTCCATCAGGAGCTCCGAATACAATCACCGCACAAGAATACGAATTAGCAGGGTGAATTGGCACACTCCGGTGGGTTATTATACATAGGCCATGAGACGGCCGGGTGCAGAAGGACGACGACAGGACGTGATCTCTAACGATCCACTGCCGCGAAGATGACGAGGCTTCATCAAAAAGATCGTAGACGACGAACTCAAGGCCGTCACGGTTGTGGAGTTCCTGGTAGGAGACCCGAAACGATCAAGGTTGAGGAAGAGCGAATACTTTATCTGTTAAGGGATCTGAAGACATACGGCAGTCAGTGGGATTACCGTTTGCCCAGAATCTGTCCGATCATCGACCAAGCTGAGGTTTGGTTCTGGCTGTCGTCATCTGGCGGGGGGGCACGATGAGCATGGGTGCCATGGTGCTGCGCCAGCTTCCTCGTCAAATCGCTGTCATTCGATGCATCCTGCTGCGCTAGCTGCTGCATCGCCTCGATGAATGCATCCTTTGGAATACGCCCTGTCTGGTTCGGGTCGAGTTGGGCAAATATCGCGTCTGCGGATGTTTCGCTTAGCGGTGAAGGAAGCGGGCTGACGGTTGAATAGGCCTGCGAAAGCTCCTGATCGGTAATATAGCCGCTGTTGGAAGTATCGATCTTGTCAAAGAACCGAGATAGCGTGATCGCCACCGACGCCTCGTTGTTCGGATCAAAGTCCTGCGTGTTGAAAGCCAAGCTGCTGACACCGCTGATATCGCTCATTGCCCTCAAACCCTTCTGCAGTTCTTATCTACAAGCTGACAAGATTAAACGGACATTCCCAAAATGGAAGTCATTCCAAAGCCAATTCTGTCCTGACTTCCACCCAATGGCAAGATGGCTTGGTCTTAATGTCTGCGCGAACTGCCATTCGGATGAATCACAAGGTGGCCTACTCCACAAAAAGCAGATCATCAAAAGTGCGAGGGCGCACATAATCTATCAGAAAGGCTTCTGCAAACACGAGCTTAGAAAAAAACCGGCAATTCGTCGGACCCCAATCGATTAATTTTATGTAAGATAGTCCAGAGATTTGAGGCTATATCCGAGACCGTCAGAAATTACCAAGAGAACCAATGCGCAGACATAGACATTGGGATAGCGAATTGGCTCACAACGCGGCGCGCTTTAGAACTATTACAAAAAATTAACTTTCCGAATCGACGTCTGCAAGCTTAAAACTGGATCACGCAAGGGTGCTGTGGTGCTGTGGTGCTGTGTCCTAGCCATGGAGATCGCGGTTATAACTGAACTCCCTTGGCCGAAGATCTGATTTTCACGTAGAAAACGTGCGTATAATCCCGTCTAACTGTATCCCTGCCCAAGACTTACCTTTTAAATCGAAGTTGAGGGTCAGCGCCTATGTTGTCGACATATCTGACATATCGAACAAATGCACAGAATATATCGCAAAGTCTAACGCGCACAGCCGCGCAACCCGAAGTCAGCAATGACCTCGCCTACTACAAAGCCAATATCGGCAAGGTCAAGACTGTGGATGACTTTCTGAGCGACTCGAGGCTTGTAAGCTATGCGACTAAGGCATTCGGTATTCAGGATATGTCTTATGCCAAGGCCTATCTAAGGCAGGTGCTTACGAGTGACATGTCGGACCCCTCAAGTTTTGCCAACAAGCTCAGTGACAGTCGTTACAAGGACTTCGCGAGGGCATTCAATTTCACGGCTGGGACATCGACGGATAATCCGATCAATATTCAAACTGATGCACAGTCAAAGGATGCGCTGAATCTCTATACCCAACATATTACCAGACAAGCCAGTGCCGCCGCGACTCAGACCAGCGATTATAAGTCCCAGATTGCCACCGTGACCTCGGTCGACGAGTTTTTGGCGAATGACACACTGCGGACCTATGCACTCAAGTCCGTCGGCCTTGATCCGAGTACCTCGAATGCTGTTCTTAAGCAGGTATTGACTGGAAATACAGGTGCAGTCCCTACTTCAAACGATCCAACGGTCGTGCAGGCTTGGAAGGACTTGACGGCAGCCTTCAGCTTCAATGCAGACGGCTCCGTCTCCGGGAGTAGTGGGCCACAGTCTGCCAGCCAAATAAATACGATGACCGGCCTATACGTCATGCAGGCGAACGGGGGAGACACGCCGGATGCCGCTACGGCAGCTACAAATTACTATTCGGCTAATATTGGCAATGTGTCTTCTGTTGCAGATCTGCTTTCAGATCGACGCCTTGTCAGTTATATTCTCACCTCATATGGCCTGGATCCATCCAATGTGAGCGATGCGACGCTGACATCTGTATTGACGAGTGATCCCAACGATCCAAGTAGCTATGCAAATACGTCAGGTTTCGATCCCTTCAAGTCAATTGCAGCTGCCTTCAATTTCCAGCCTGACGGAAGCGTGGCAAGTGGATCGCCTGCTCAGACATCGAGCCAGCAGAACGGTACAACTCAGCTATATCAATCCAACTATAATGCCACTCAAACGGCATTCGACAAATCCGCTGAGGCCTATTTTTCAACAAATATTGCGACCGTGAAGACCGCCACGGATCTCACCAAGGATCCGCGTATGTACCAGTTCCTCTTAACAGCCTTTGACATCGACCCCTCATCGATGACGCCGGAAAAGCTGAGGGACGCTCTCCAGTCCGACTGGACAGATGCATCCAGTCCTGTCAATCAGCCACAAAATGCGCCGTTAAAAGCCATGGATCGTGATTTCAATTTTGACACTTCAGGTAATGTCAGCGCCGAGCGGCGCATTCAGTCGGCCAGCAAGATTCTGGGAACGATATCGAACTACACGACAGCCTCCGCCGTTGATAATTCGACGACCGCTCAAGTGCAGGCTGATACCAGCTATTACCAAAATACGATTTCCAGCATTTCAACCCTGCCGGACCTTCTCCAGAACCAGAAAATTGTATCCATTCTCGTGAAGGCCTATGGCGTGCCAGCAAACCTATCGGATACTGCATCATTGCAGAAAATCCTCTCGAGTGATCTGAATGATCCCAACAGTTTTGTGAACCAGCAGGGGAACGAAAATCTCCGCCAGATGGCGGCTGCGTTCAATTTCAATTCTTCAGGTGGAATTACAGCTGAGGCAACGACTGCTCCCCAGTCTTCCAAAGATGCGACCTTGACTCAAGACCTCTTTCTACACGCGAACCTGGAGTCAACGGTCGGCAATTCTAGCAAGGGTGCCAGTCTAGCCCTTTATTTCCAACGAAAGGCATCAGACATCAAGTCGCCATACGATATTATGGCGGACCAGAATCTTCTGCAGGTTGCCCAGATCGCTCTTGGCCTGCCGGCTGCCTCCGGCAGTGCGGACATAACACAGCAGGCGAATATGATTACAAGCAAGCTGAATATCGCAGATTTGCAAGATCCTACCAAGCTAGACACCTTCCTGTCCCGATTCAGTGCGCTCTATGATCTGCAGTCGGCGCCGCAGGGAGCAAATGACGTCACAACATTGTTCGGCGGCGATACTCCTGGCCAGACTGGCATTTCACCGGATTTGCTAAGCGCTATACAGGGAGGTTCGAGCTCGACGTCACAGGCGAGCAGCGACGTGACCGCTCTCTTTGCTGGAATTTCGGCGAACCAAAGCGGCAGCTCAACCGACCAGAGCGCGTTTTCGGATAGCCTGATGAGCTCTATTCAAAGCCTACCGGGTAGCTGACTTATCAGCAAGCCGGCTGTCTTAAGATAGACTCCGGAAGAGGCGATTTGAAGACGATTGGTGATAGGTCTGTACCACATTTATTCCCAATCAGCGGCTCGAAACAGTTCCTTCGGTCGTACTTAAATTGTCGCAACACGAACAACCGACTTAGTGTTTCGCCGCAGCCGTGCACACTGGTCGTACGAATTCAACACAGCTACTAACCGTAAATGCTCTATGGTCGATACATATTGGCAAGATCCCTTAAAAGATTACGATTGGTGGGAGTATGCGATGGATGAGCTATTGAGGACGAGGCTCAGAATGGCAGTGCAATGGCAGAGTACATACCCATCGCATCATACAATTCTTTTTTTTTGCAGAATGACGTTCGGACGAACGCGCATTGTGCAGTCGGTGATCAGATTTCTTCTCTGACTGCATTCTCCAGCGAGTAGAACCAACAATATGACGGGACTGTGCCATGCATCATTCAAAATCACCCTTGGCAATAACTCTTTTCACCAAACCGAACTTGCGAAACATAAAACCTAGCCTTATCTGACAAAACTCCAACAATATTGAGATTAAAATTTTCGTCTTTAAATCGGTAGCTTGTGATGTCGGAACTTAATATGAAAGCGGCAACGAAAATGGACAGATCGAGCTTACAAACTCAAAATCCCTTGCCTCCAGAGAATTTTGTTATTCGTCTGCGAGAAGAGAAGGACAATGTTGGCATCTACCGTATCACGAGCGAGAATAGCTTCCAGAATTTCGCAACTCACTTGAAGCCATTCCGGTCGTTAGAGCTTTTTCAGATTTGGTTTGCAGGTCTCGGAAATGAGCGCTTTGATCTGATCGCAGAAATTAATGATGAATTGGTTGGATTTGCTTCCCTACTTGTCTTACCTGACAGGCAAAGCCATGCGGGTTGGTTCGTCATCGGCGTGTGTGAACGCTTTCAGAACAACGGTGTTGGACAAAGGTTACTTCAGGCATTAATTTGGATCGCCGATTTAGCGTATGGGCTTCGCCGAGTTCAGCTGACCGTATACTGCAATAACACGGTTGCTTTGAAGCTTTACCAAAAGTTTGGCTTCGAAATTGAAGGGCGGCACAAGGATTTTGTTCGGTATGCGAACCAATTTGTCGATGCATATTCAATGGCGAGGGTTCGCGCGGATACTGTTCCACCTAAATCTGAAATAGAGATCCATGATAGGTTGAGTGATTTTATAAACCAAATGCTCCCGGCTGGTCTGACTCCTGAGAAGTGATCCTCTCCGATGTATCGACCGTGCCTTCGAGCACGTTGATCATGTTGACAGTCGGGGTTTGCAGTGCGTGGCTGATGACTGGTACACTTAGGTAGGATACCGTAGCCGTAGCAGTCATTGTGGTGACATCGTTTCATATACTTTGGGTGTTGCAAATTAAGGGTTGTTATTCAACCGTCCCAGCCAGCCATTCCAGTATCACCAGACTATTCTGAGTCAGTCCACCAAAGTCCACTAATGTGGGGCTTCTGCGAGAGGCCTAGAATAATGGGACCAGACTTTTTGCGGCCTGAATCTGGGACGATCAGGGACGAATTCCGCGCGCAGTCTGGTGGGCCACTTTTTCGATCTCCGGAATTTGCAGAGTCGCAATCACCAGACTGGGTCACTTCGCTTCCAGACCGGTTCGCAATTTGGCACTACGAGAAAAGTCATGCTCGAACCGGCTTAATCAGTTTGATTTGTAACGGTCGCCAATGGCAGCAAGGGCTCTACCTTAATCCGTCTCCGGCCCCCCAAGCCGGTAAGCCTGCCCAGCATGGCAGATAAGCGATCCATGTAGAGGTAAATGACTGGTGTGATGAAGAGAGTTAGTGCCTGTGAGACCACCAATCCACCAACTACCACGATACCGAGGGGCTGACGAACCTCAGCACTCGCGCCAGCCCCCAAGGCGATGGGAAGGGTGCCCATCAGGGCCGCGAAAGTAGTCATCATGATAGGCCTGAATCGCATCAGGCAGGCGTCATAAATGGCATCACGAGGCGAGCGGCCTTCTCGCTGCAGCACGAGCGCCACGTCAATCATCATGATTGCATTTTTCTTCACGATACCAATTAACATCAGAAGGCCGATCATGGCTATTACGCTGAGGTCGATATTCAGCAATCGCAGGGTCGCCAAGGCTCCAAGCGCGGCTGATGGCAGGCCGGTCAAGATAGTCAGCGGATGGATGAAACTTTCGTATAGAATTCCCAGCACGATATAGATCGTCAGAATGGCGGCAGTGAGAAGCAGGCCCTGATTTGACAGAGACTGCTGGAATGTCTTCGCCGTGCCAGCGAAAGACGTCGCAATCGCGGAAGGCATTTTCATCTCGTCCTTGATGGCCTGGATGCGATCCAGAGCTTGGCCCAGCGCGATACCGGGCGGGAGATTGAAGGAAATTGTTACCGCCGAGATTTGGCCGAGCTGGTTGACGCTGAGCGGCCCAGAGGTTCTGTCCACATGCGCAACGCTGGATAGCGGGATCAATGTGCCGTTGGATGAACGAATATGAATCAGATCGAGCCGATCGGCGGACCAGTTGATGTTCGGATCGAATTCGACGATGACCTGATAGCTGTCACCTGCCGTATAAATCGTGGAAACCTGTCGGGTTCCAAAGCCTGAATAGAGTGTTGACCTCAGCACATCGGAGGTGATTCCCAGCCTGTTGGCCTTGTCGTGATCGATCACAAGAGTTGCCTGAAGAGCGTTGCTCTGCAAATCACTGGAAACGTCGGTAAACATGGGATCCCGCGTCATGGCGTCGGCCACCTTCTGCGAGGTTACATAAAGGGATGTCTGGTCAAGCCCCTGCATCACGAACTGATATTGGCTCTTGGATGCGCGTCCACCGACGTTCAGGTTCTGGACTGGCACCATATAGGTCGTGATGCCAGGAACAGCAGCGAGCTGACGTCTGAGGCTTCCCAGCAAGACATCAAGCTTCGGTCGCTGATCGCTTGGTTTAAGTTCAACGAAGAATTTTCCCTGGTTGAGGGATGCGCTTTGGCCAGATGAGGTGCCGACGCTTGCTGCAACGTGGGCAACGAATGGCGACTTCAGGAAGATGTCCTGTACCTGCATTTGCAGGTCTGTCATGGCTTGAAATGAGACGTCCTGACGGGCCTCCGTTGATACGCTCAACTGCCCAATGTCTTCCTGTGGGAAAAAGCCTTTTGGCACCATTATGACCAGCAATCCACACGCACCAAGTGTGGCAAGGAACAAAGTCAGGACGATAGGCTGGTAGTCTAGGCTGACCCTGAGCAATCGCGCATAACCATTAAGGACAGCTTCAAAGACCTTTTCGAAAAGACCGAGAAGGCCCGTTGGTGCAGAATGGCTTTCCGTGTGGGCTGAAAGCAGGCGGGAACAAAGCATGGGTGTCAAAGTCAGAGATACAAAGGCCGAGACAAGGATGGAAGCTGACACGACGACTGCAAATTCATTGAACAATCGACCAATGACACCGCCCATCAAAAGTACCGGAATGAAGACAGCGACCAGCGATATCGAGATAGACAGGATTGTGAAGCCGATTTCCCTGCTGCCAACCAGTGCTGCTTCATAGGCGTTGAGCCCGTCCTCCTCCATATGCCGGTAAATGTTTTCAAGCATGACGATGGCGTCATCAACCACGAGCCCAATCGAGAGAGTCAGGCCGAGAAGGGAAATATTGTCGATTGAAAATCCACAAAGGTACATGACGCCAAGCGTCGCGATGAAAGAGATCGGGACAGCAAGGCTTGGAATGAGCGTCGCTGAGACTTTTCTCAAAAAGACGAAAATTACAAGGATCACCAGCGTGACGGTCAGCGCTAGGGTGAATTTGACGTCTTCAATCGCCGAACGGATGGAGGTCGAGCGATCGTTCATCGGCTGGATGGAGGAGTTTGCAGGCAAGCTATCCTGAAACGTCGGGATCATGGCCTTGACCTGGTCTACGACGGCCACTGTGTTGGCATCCGGCTGGCGCTGGACGGCCAGAATGATGGCGCGTGATCCGTCATACCAGCTCGCGGACTGAAGATTTTCGACCGAGTCGATCACCTTTGCCACATCCCCGAGGCGGATGGGATGCCCGTCTCGATTGGCTATGATGATGTTGGAGAACTGGGCAGCGTTGGATAGCTGGGTGCGGGCTTCAATTGTCATTTGCTGCTTGGTATTCTGCAGCACGCCCACTGGTGCATTGTTGTTTGCGTTTGTGATGGCCGTCTGGATCTGATCAACCCCAATGCCGCGCGTCGCAAGTTCATTCGGGTCGAGCTGAATTCGGACAGCATATTTCTGACTGCCGAAGATCTGTACCTGCGCGACGCCTTCCACCGTTGACAGGGCTGGCGAAATGACTTGCTGGGCATAGGCGTCCAGAGCCGACAAGGGCGTTGTATCACTTTTGAGGGCCAGCATGAGAATGGGCGCATCAGCCGGGTTTACCTTGCGAAAGGACGGAGGCGTCGTCATCTCGATCGGAAGAACCTTCAGTGTCCGGGTAATAGCGGCTTGCACGTCGGCTGCGGCAGCGTCGATATTGCGATCCAGTACGAATTGGATCGTGATGGCGGTGTTTCCCTCCGTTGACGAGGAGGTTATTGTATCGATCCCAGCGATTGTGGCGAATTGCTTGATCAGCGGTGTGGCGATGGCCGTAGCCATCGTTTGCGGAGATCCACCTGGCAATTGAGCTGAGACGTTCACGACTGGAAATTCAGTGCGGGGCAATGCGGCCCATGGTAAATATGAATAGGAAAACAGACCCGCTGCGATCAGGGCCACGGACATCAGGATAGTCGCAACCGGGTGCCGGATGCAGAAATTGGAGATATTCATTGGCCTGACACCCTTCAGTCTTTGGCTTTCGCTATTTCTGCGACATGGTCAGCTTCGCGCACAGGTGAGCCATTGGAGAGCCGCAATTGACCGTCAATTACGACCCGGTCGCCAGCCTTGAGGCCCTTGATGACTTCTGTTTGATCCCTCTCGGCCAGACCGGTCGTGACCACACGGACCTGCGCTGTCGAATCTGCTCCCACTAGGAAGACAAAGTCGCCATTCTGTCCCGGCTGAAGTGCGACTGTTGGAACCGAAATGGCCATTGAATGTGGGTTCAGTTCAACTTCGACGTCAACATATTCGCCGGGCCAAAGCGCTAGATCCTCGTTCGGGAATTCTGCCTTTAATGTTATCGTGCCTGATGCCGGGTCGACAGAGGAATCGACGAAGGTGAGCTTTCCTGTCGACTTGGCTGTTGGATTATTATGCGAGGATACATTGACGTTTAGGGGTGCCTCGTTTTTCATTTCATTCTGGAGCCTGGGAAGCTCACGTTCCGAAAGGGTAAATGTGACGCGGATCGGCTTGAGTTGCGTGATAGAGACGAGCCCCGGGCCAGAATCGCTGGCGTTGACCAGGTTGCCCGGCGCGATCCCCACTGCACCCATACGGCCATCGATGGGCGCAAAAATTTTTGTATAGGTGAGATGCAAGCGATCAGTTTCCAGACTCGCCTGATCGGCCTGCGCCGTCGCCAGCGCGGACTTTTGATCTGAAGATGCTTGATCAAGCGTCTGCTGGGTACCTGCATTGCGTTGAAGTAGCATTTGGGCTCGTTGGTAGTCGGCAGTGGTGCGAGCAACAACAGCCTGATCCCGAGCCAGCAGCGCTTCATCCTTGGCTACGAGATTGGCAAATTCCCGGTCATCCAGAACAAAGAGCAGATCGCCCTTTTTGACGGATTGTCCTTCGGTAAAGGCCTGTTCGAGCAGCTGGCTTTGAACACGTGGCTTGACGGCGACGACGGCGATGGGCTCGACATTTCCAATCGAATGGAGGCGAACTGGAAAATCGGCCTGCGTGGCGGCTGCTGTGACAACAGCGATCGGACCTGCAACTGCCCGCCTGGATGGCCCCTGCGATTTCAGCAAATTTTCAGACGTCTGAGAAGCGTTGGCCAGACTGAGAGGATGTTGATGAAAGGCGTACCACGCACCGCCTCCGACAGCACACACAATGGTGATGAAGCTGACAAGGTGGGAGGGTTTCATCCGCGTCTCCAAGAATATGCAAGCGGCTTTCGCCTTGAACTTCCAAGTGCGGACGAAATGTGGCAGGAAGGGGACTGTTTGGATTACAATTATGTAATATTTGATAAATATAGGCAGTTACCTACGCTAAAAAGAAGCATGACTGACCCATCAAACTAAGCTTTCTGAGTTGTATTTGTATAGATTTTGATCAGAGGAATGCTTGGTAAGGAGCTTATCGGGGTATCCGAATCAATCGTCCGAAAAGCAGGTGTGGTCGGCAAATGAGATTGATCCGTAGAAGCAGCTGTTGTGTCCTCCGAGCGTGTTCGCTTATCTAGCATTTCTGAGAGTTGTCGAATCTTTCCAAATCGTTGCGAAACTTATCCCGCATTCGCCGGATAACGCGATAATTTGATGCGTCGAGCAGGCGATTCATCTATTATTTACAGTAACATAAGCGCGCATTGAGGCTTTCATCATGAAGCACCCGGCGGGTGAATCGAACCATGGAGCTCTCACGGTCGATTCCGACCGCCGGCTACTGGTCCAGTTTCGTGGATCAGTCGTCACCACCGACGCTGGGTTGCTCGCCTACCGCGAACTCGACGATGCGCTCGGCCTCACCGCGACGGCGGGTGAAGTTCTCGCCGATGCGCGCACTGGCAGGAATGGCCGCCATCCGCTGGTGGGAATGTTGCGACAGTCCGTGTCGGACGGCTGGCGGGATATGAGGACGTGAATGACGCCGAGCGGCTGCGCCATGATCCGGCGATGCGCTGGATTGTCGACGGCAAGGCGGCGCATGGGTGCGCGGCCTCGCCCAGCCAGATGGGACGCTTTGAGACGCGCTGGCTGACGGCGGGGATGAACCTTTCGGCGCTTTCAGATTTGTCTGGCCAATGGGGCGACCGCGTTCACGCCCTCCGCCCGCCGCGAGGCATCTTGCTCGACATGGATTCCAGTGTCAGCCCGACGCATGGCGAGCAGGAGAACAGCGTCTGGAACGGTCACTACGACTGCACCTGCTATCATCTGCTGTACGTGTTCAACCAGTTCGGCAATCTGGAACGCTGCGCGCTCCGTCCCGGCAACGGCCACAGCGCCGATGCGTGGGCAGACGTGCTAAAGCCGGTCGTGGCGCGCTATCGCGGAAAAGTCTCGCGCATCTTTTTCCGCGCCGACGCGGGCTTCGCCAATCCCGAGGTCTACGAATATCTGGAAGCCGAAGGGATCAAATATGCGATCCGTCTGCCGGCGAACCGTGTCTTGCAGGAGCGCATCGGCTATCTGCTGACGCGACCGGTCGGTCGCCCATCAATCCATGTGCGGCGGTTCCATGCCAACTTCGCCTATCAGGCCGGAAGCTGGTCGAAGCCGCGTCGCGTGATCGCCAAGGTCGAGTGGCATCCGGGCGACCTTGTCCCGCGTGTCGGATTCATCGTCACCAACATGACGCGCCGCGCCGCGAATGTCGTCGGCTTCTACAACAAGCGCGGCACGTGCGAGCAGTGGATCAAGGAGGGAAAGGGCGAGATCAAATGGACGCGGCTTTCCTGCCGCTCCTTCGCCGCCAACGCTGTTCGCCTTCAGCTTCACGCGCTGGCCTACAACCTCGGCAACTTCCTGCGCACGCTGGCGACGCCGGAGCCGATCAAGGACAGGTCGATGACGACACTGCACGAAAAGCTGATCAAGATCAGCGCGAAGGTCGTCGGTCATGCGCATTACGTGGCGTTCCAGATGGCTGAAGTCGCCATACCCCGAAATCTCTTCGCCGATATCCTGCGGATGATTGCGGAACTTCGTCCGCCGCCGATTACATCAACGACGTAATGCGTTTGGGTGTCGTGCGTCTGATTGGAAACGACGGGATAGGTGCGTCTCGATGACGAAAAGCACCATGTCATTCAGCCCTCCGAGCCGCTTTGGTCCACCCGGAAGCTTTTCCGACCGGCAATTTGGCACGGTCATCTTGTCAACAAGCGCAAATCGGGTCAGATTTGGCCTCGTATCGACGTCCATCCGGGGAATGTCGGTTGAGATATGCACGGCGGCTGCAATGTCGGCTCTCAGAGGAACAGCGGGCGAGGCGGACGAGGTGCCGCCAACGCCGCTTGTGACCCAATGCGATCATCTTCTGCCAGTCCTTGAGTATTTTCCGATTCTACTGCTCTATCATACGGCTGGTTAGCCTCGACGATGGCCAAGAACTTGACCCCTCGCTGGTTTCGGGACGCTGCGGCGCTTCGTATCGTCGTTTTGCCCCTACGGTAGTGTGCAGATTCGACAAATTGTTGGATGGGTTCGAGCGACGATACGAGCGGTGAAGTTTGGAAGTGGAAGATACGAAGTCAGCTGCGGCATGCGTCTTGACCGGGCTAACGAGCGACGAAGCGAAGAGGCGCCTTGCCGGCCATGGCCAGAACGTCGTGCTGGACGAAGTTCAGCATCCGCTTTCGCGCGCGCTCAAGAAACTATGGGCGCCGGTGCCGTGGATGCTCGAAGCAGCGATAGTGCTGCAGCTGGCGCTCGGCGAATATGTCGAGGCGTCGGTCATTGCTGTTCTACTCGTATTCAATGCGGCATTGGGCTGGTTCGACGAGGGTCGCGCCCAGGCCACGCTCGATGCCCTAAAATCGCGTCTTGCTGTAACCGGCTCCGTGCGGCGCGACGGCGATTGGAGAACACTGCCGGCCCGGGACCTCGTGGAAGGCGACTTGGTCAAGCTGTCGCTGGGGGCCGTCGTTCCCGCGGACGTCCGGTTGATCGATGGGGCTGTGCTCGTCGATCAATCCACGCTGACTGGCGAATCTATCCCGATTGAAGCTGGCTCAGGTTTCGAGACCTATGCCGGCGCGCTTATCCGGCGTGGCGAGGCTGTTGCCGAGGTTATCGCAACAGGGCCTCGTACGAAATTCGGCCGGAGCGCCGAACTCATCCGCACCGCGCACATTGAGAGTACGGAACAGAAGGCGATTTTTCGGGTTGTGCGCAACCTCGCCCTGTTCAACGTCGGCGTCACGGTCCTTATCGTCGCCTATGCGGTGCGTCTGTCGATGTCGTTTGCCGAGATTGCGCCGCTGGTGCTTGTCGCGGTGCTGTCATCGATACCCGTGGCGCTGCCATCGATGTTCACGCTCGCCGCAACGGTCGGCGCACGGGCGGTTGCGCAACGCGGGGTCCTGCCGACGCGGCTCTCCGCGCTCGACGAAGCAGCGGGGATGGACGTCCTCTGTGTCGACAAGACCGGGACGCTGACCTGCAACGAACTCGCGGTCGCCGCCTGTCGCTCTTTCGACGGCTTCGACGAAGCGCAAGTGCTGACGCTGGCAGCACTGGCCAGTACAGACGGTGGAGCAGACCCGCTCGACGCGGCAATTAGAGTCGCGGCGCGAGAAGTCAACAACGCCCAATGGAGCCTCGTCCGCTTCACGCCATTCGATCCAGCGCGAAAAATGTCCGAAGCACTCGTAAACGACGCCGCGGGCGTCGGGACGCAGATCGTCAAGGGTGCGTATGGCGTGGTCGCAACGATTGCGCAGCCGTCCGCCACGGCGACGAAGGCGGCCGAGGAACTGCAGGCCAGCGGTTATCGCGTTCTTGCGGTTGCAATGGGGCCAGAACAGCCGCTCGTCATTGCGGGCCTGATCGCGTTGAGCGATCCTCTGCGCGAAGATTCAGCGGCGCTGGTCGCTCATTTGCGCGATCTTGGCGTGAAGACCGTGATGGTGACAGGCGATGCGCCGATAACAGCGCGGGTCGTGGCTGACGCTGTCGGCATCCTCGGGCCAATCTGTTCGCTTGCACCGATCCCGAAGGACGTTCGTGCAGAAGCTTTCGGCGTCTTCGCGAGCGTCCTTCCGGAAGACAAGTTCGCACTGGTGCAGGCCTTCCAGAGGGGTGGACATGTCGTGGGCATGTGCGGCGACGGCGCCAACGACGCGCCGGCTTTACGCCAGGCGCAAATGGGCATCGCCGTGTCGACCGCGACCGACGTGGCCAAATCGGCCGCCGGACTCGTCCTGACCGAGCCCGGTCTCGGCGGCGTCGTCGCGGCCGTCCAGGAGGGACGCATTACCTTCCAGCGCATCCTCACTTTTACATTCCGGTCGATCATCCACAAGGTCGTCCAGGTGATGTTTCTGTTCGTGGGGCTCATGCTGACCGGCGGCGCTGTGCTGACGCCGCTGCTGATGGTGATGATGATGGTGGCGGGTGACTTTTTTGCTCTTTCCTCATCGACCGACAACGTGCGGCCGGCGTCCCGTCCCAATGTCTGGCGGGTTGGCAATCTCACAATCGCGTCCATATTCCTAGGCTTCAGCGATCTGGCGTTCTGCATCTCGTCTCTTGCGATCGGACGCTTCGCGCTCCATCTCGATGCCGACGCGCTGCGAACACTGACGGTCGTGACCCTGGTCTGCAGCGGGCAAGCCGTCTTTTACGTCTCGCGCGAACGACTGCATATCTGGAGTTCGAAACCAGGAAAATGGCTCGTCTTCACGTCGGTGCTGGACATCACGATATTTGCAATTCTCTCGACCCAAGGCATCCTGATGGCTCCGTTGCAGGTCGAGATTGTCGCGGGCGTGTTCTGCGGCGCAGCCGTGCTCGCCTTCATACTTGACGGTGTGAAGGTGCTGTTGTTCCGCCGGCTTGCCATCGCCTGACCGCCTTCTCGTAGTTACGAACCCGTTGCACACGAGCTTTCCTGCCACAGAACCCCAAGGTGTGCGATTTCGGCTTATGGCGCATTCCTGCTTATTTCGCGACCTCAATTGAGGTGGCACCGCTTGTCATCAATGGCATGGGCAGTGAATTACAGCTCAGGAACGCGTTACTTGGGCGGATTTAGGATATCCGAGATCCGCCGGTGGACTTGGTCTGACGTTGAACTCGTTTCCGCAATGAATTTTTCAAGAGCAGCATGGGATTTCGGGTGCAGGACGAGCGCAGCTTTCGCTGCCTCTTGCTTGAATCCATCATCAGCGATCATCATATCGAATGCTGCCTGAATCGCCTCTACGCGCGCCATAGGTACATTAGGGCCGAGCATCATAGGCCGTGCAACGTCCTTCATGTCATAATAAAGATTGGCAACTTCCTTGTCCGAAGGATCCATGATGAACTCCGAAACATTCGGAACTCCAGGCAAGTCAGCAATTTCACCGGTGGTATGTCGCAGGACAAATCGTAAACTATCGTTCTGCAGAAGCGCGCTGTTCTTGGACTGTAGCTCGCTCCATGAAATATCCGCGATGCCTTCAAGTTCACCGCGCTGCATGGCCAGCATGATATCCGACGTTCCGGGATAGCCGGACACAACCTTAAACCGAGTGCCTGCAATTGCGTTCAATAGGCGGGCACTGGCTTCCGTATCAGACGTGGGTCCGGTACCACCGACTATGACATCGCGCGACTGCAGATCCTTGAACGACATGATTGCGGATTTACTCCAGACAGCTGCGAGTGCTTCTTCTGATGTAATGCTGCCAATCCAGTGGAATTTCGCTAAATCAAAGCGGACATTCGGTTGATGGGTCAGTTGTGACAGGAGTACGCCACGCTGGACGAGGCCCATGTACGTGCCGTCGGCCGGGGCTGAATTATAGAGGCGATTGCTCAACAGTATGCTGCCAGCTCCCGGCATGTTCTCAACAACAAAATTTGGGCTGCCGGGGATGAACTGACCGAGATGACGCGCGACTAGACGGGCGAGCAGATCATAGCCACCACCGGGATCCGACCCAACGAGCAAGACAATCTGCTTGCCCTTGTAGAAATCCTGAATGGGGTCAGCAAATGCTGGCAACTGACAAACTAACGACATGCTGAAGAAGGTCGATAAAATTGCCATTTTAGTTTTGAAGCCGCGCATTACCTTCTCCACTGTACAGTCCCAGCCGGTCGAATGATTTCACGAAACATGAGTCAGGCATCAGCGTACCTCCCCGAGATATCGAGCTATGTTAAATAGCTAATGGCTTAGCGCAGTCCTGAAGCTCAAGTGTTATGCGCTGCGTTTGATACCGCCGCGTGAGGAATGTCAATTGGAACCTTGCAGGGGGAAGGTTAGACGGTCGTCTGCTAACCGATTCCCGGTAAACGCTGGGGTGTTTGTCCGATTAGCTGAGTCAAGCATCCTAACTGTTTCAGTTTAGCTGAAACGTTTCTCATCGCTGTTGCTTGTCGTGTCTGCGGGGGCGGAGGCTGTTTATGGCAGCCTTTGATATAATCAGACGTTCGAAGGCGTCCTTGATCTTTCCGACGTACGGGTTCTTATATTCAAAACCCTCATTGTGCACATGAACGAGCATCGTTGCGTTCACTTCGAACAGAATCACATCCCCGTAAGAATTCAATGCGCAATCGATTCCGAAATACTCAAGGCCAATTTCGCGACGAATCGCTGTCAGGGTGGCCATGGCTTTGTTCGGAAAAACATTTTCAGGACACTTCAGAAACGCGTGCTCTTCTGCGCGCATCCAAGCATGCTCAGCCATCCGTGTCGTAACATGGTGTACTTTCCAGCTGTCACCTATGGCAAGATGATATGGATAGGTTTCATCGCCGATGAAAATGAAACGGTATTTGCGAAAATAGCCATCCGATGAAACATAATCGACATACTGCGTGATATAGCAATCCCCTTCGACGCTCTGCCGGAAGATATCGAATTCAGTATCATTGATAAGTAGTTGCATCTGCTCGCCACCGTGAGTGCCGATCGTGCGACCGATGATGGGATATGTTAGGCCTGTTTCCTCAACTTTTCTTCCAATTTCGAGGCGTAACGTTTTGGGGGCTATAAGGCCAACATATTCGGCGAAGCGCTGGGAAATTGATGCACGGTCAGTTTGAAAAAGTCTATTTGGATCATTGATTATGGGTAATTTCATACGATCCAAAAGAAGCTTGGATTGCGAAATGATGTCTGATCCGAGATCTGCATCCGATATCAGGTTGAAAATAACGTCGCATTCCCCCATCTGCCCGGAAAGGTCTTCTCCAATACCCGGGATCATAAAAAATGCGCGAGATTCATATCTCGTGTCCTTGACGAGGTCCTCGTAGGGAGTGTTTCCAATGAATGGGCAGAGAAGAATGGCTACGCGCGCAACTGGCTCAGCGCCTCGTGCTGGCAGGACTTGGGCCGGACCTTGTGCCGCAAGATGCGCATATAGGTCCCTTGCTTCGACCATATGTCTGGCATCCAGGTGGAGATTGGCCATAATCAGGATGAGATCCCGGTCGGTCGGCTTGAGGCACCGAGCTTTTTCAGCGACAATAAGAGCTTCCAACGGCCTGGACAGTGACTGAAGGACCATGGCCTTGTTGAACAAGGCTTTAGAAGAGTGTGGGTCGATAGCCAAGGCAGCTTCAAGGACAACCAGGGCTTCGTCAGGACGGCCGCGGATTTGCAGAATCCTTCCTAGGTCGATCCATGCTTCCACGTCGCCAGTACTGGCCTCGCATCGCTTTTGTGCAGCATCAAAGGCCTCCTGCCACCTTCCAAGCCTCTCGCATACATTTTGCTTCAGCGCGAGGGCGAGAGGATAGTTAGGACGAAATTCGAGCGCGCGACAGACGTCATTGAGCAGGTCGCTGTCCATCTCGCAGTCGAGCTTGGAAAGAGCGAGATGATACCAGGCCTCCGCGGAATCCGGCATGATCTTGACTAAAGATTCACAAGCCAGTCGCATTTTGACGACGTCACCTACAGCATAGAGCACCACTGCAAGTCCGAGAAGTGCCTGCGGGTCGGCTGGACTGAGTGCTAAGGCAGTCTCGAACCACCGGATCGCTTCTTTTGGACGCGCGGTCTCTGCGAGCAGGAAGCCCAGCATTTTGCATAGCTTGGGATCCCGCCTAATGTATTGGCGCACGCTCAAAAGTTGGGTTACAGCGATTTGATAATCGCCTGCATCGATAGCGGAGGAAGCTCGTGCCAGCGTGACGGAAATTGCAGCGTTCGTGCTGGTTGACTGGTTCAAGACATTCACCAATCAGTATGCGGGTTCATAAGGGTTTTTTAAGATAAATTTATAATTCATAACATTGTCGGATTTGTGCCGGTTGACTTCATTTCGATATGGTCCGTCATGAAATTTGCGCCGGCCTGAAAGGCTATGATTTATAAAACATAGTTTACCTCCGGTGCGTTGCTGCGTTGCCTATTGATCCGAAGTCTCTACCTACATACGTTGTGTTTTATGCCTTGAGTGCAAGCTTTAAAATATTAAAAATTTTTAATGTTGCAGGGTCGGCAATCTGGAAGTTAAAAATTGTGAGATCTTGCGCCAAGAATTCTAGATGTTTAGTCTCGGCATGTGATGGAGCAGATTGATCTTGAATCTATTCGGCTCGGTTGTCCACTGCTTGCAGATGAACTCGTAGGGGGTGAGGCCCTTGAGCGTCTTGAGTCTTCGGCCGAAGTTGTAGGCATCGATGAAATCGGCGAGATGTCGGCGCAACTGGTCGTGATCGTCGTAGTGGAAGCGTTTGAGGGTGGCCTCCTTGATTGTCCGATTCATTCGCTCCACTTGGCCGTTCATCCAAGGATGCTTGATCTTGGTCAGCCGGTGCTCGATGCCGTTTTCGCGGCAGCGCATATCGAACATATGCGTCATGTACGTGGCTGTCGGTCCAACCGCGTAGCGTGGCAGGAAAGTAAACTGAATGCCGTTATCGGTGAGCACGGTGTGGATTTTGTATGGAACGGCCCCAATCAAAGCCATCAGGACCGCGGAGGCTGAAGTACGCCCGGTCTTTTTGACCAACTGGACGAAGGCGAATTTACTCGTGCGATCAATGGCAACGTAGAGATATAGCTTTCCTTCGGCGGTCTGGACCTCGGCAATATCGATGTGAAAGTAGCCGATCGGATAGGCTGTGAACTTCTTCTTGTCCGGCTTGTTGCCATCAACTTCCGGCAGCTTGGAAATGCCGTGACGTTGCAGACAGCGATGCAGGCTTGAGCGGGTCAGGTGTGGGATCGTAGCCTGCAGAGAATACAGGCAATCTTCCAATGGAAGCAGCGTGTGCCTCCGGAACGCTATGACGATAGCCTCTTCCTCAACTGAAAGGACAGTCGACTTCGGCTGTTTCGGACCGGTTGGCAAATCGGCAAGCGAACTGTGGTCTGACCCCTGAAAAGTGATCCTCCCTGAAGTATGGCTTTATGGCCTGATGGAGGA
>CAISZN010000567.1 GCA_903889985.1 uncultured Hyphomicrobiales bacterium
GCGAAGGCGCGGTCGGTGGCCTCCTTGTCGCCAAAGAAGGTCTCGACCATCACGTTGTCGGGCACTTCGTCCCATACGGAGGCTGCACCTGCTGAAGCCGCCTCGCGGGTGCCCAGCACGAAGGGCAGTTCCTCGTAGTCGATCTGCACGGCTTCCGCCGCATCGAGCGCCTGCGTGTAGGTTTCCGCCACCACCATGGCCACGGCCTCGCCCACGTGGCGCGCGCGGTCGGCGGGCAGGTACATGTGCGGGCCAATGAAGACATTGCGGTCACCGCCTGGCGCGGTGAGCTTCATGTCGTATTTCGTCTTGGGCAGCGGATCGTGCGGGTTGGGGCGAATACCATCGGCCAGCAGGTCGAAGCCATCGAGCACGCCGATGACGCCGGGCATGGCCAGCGCCTTGTCCTTGTGGACCTTCAGGATCTTCGCATGGGCATAGGGCGAGCGGATCATCACCGCATAGGTCTGCCCCTCGAAGCGGAAGTCATCGGTGAACTTGCCATTGCCGGTCACGAGCCGGTGGTCTTCCTTGCGGCGAACCGGCTTGCCAATGGCCTTCAGCAGAACCTCTTCAATCGGCTTCATCACTTCACCTGCTCAACTTTGCGCACGGGCGTTTCCGGAATGAGGTCGGGCTTGCGACGCTCCCAGGTATTCGCCCCATTTTCCTTCCAGCGACCCGCGACCGCATTGGCCGCGAACTGGTCCCAAAGCTTGGCCCAGTCGCCAAGCTCATAGCCATGCCAGGGCGCCTGCGGCGAGAGGGCGGGCAGGCCGATCTCTTCCCAGATGGCCTTGGCCTTTTCCATGTAGCTCTTGCCCGGCAGGGCGAGCGGCGGCATCACGTTCTTGGCGGTGGCATCAATCAGCAGCGTCGAGTTGGAACCGCCCTTGGGGCCGTGGCCACCGGCACGGTTGGGCACGACAAACACGTCCTCGACCGGGTTCGAGCGATAGGCCATCGACCAGAACACCGCGTCCGTATTGTGCGGGTCCACATCGTCCGACACCGCGACGCAGATCTTGCCGCACTGTGCCTGCAGGGTCGCAGCGCCTTGCAACCCGCGCCACACTTCCGTCTTCAGCGCGCCCTGCTTGAACTGCAGGAAGATCACCGGCCGCAGGTTCGAGAAGGGCTCGTGCATGACGACGCGCGAGATGCCCTTGATGTTGAGGTCCTTCTTCAGGTGATTGAAGAACAGGGGCTCATAGGCCACCTTCTTCATCACGCTGGATTCACTGGGTGTCACCTGGCTGACGATGGAGACGAAGACTGCATCCTTGCGGTGCGTGATCGCCGTCACCTTCATGGAGAGGTTGAAGCCCTCCAGCGCCACATGGCCGTGGCTTTCGCCGAAGGGGCCTTCCGGCTCCAGCAATTCGGTGTCGATGAGCCCCTCGACCACGATCTCAGCGTCAGCCGGAATCTCAAGATCCACGGTGAGCGCCCGGCAGGTGCGGATGGCGCGGCCGGCAAGCCCGCCCGCCACCGCCATCTCGTCCTCGTCGATGCGCAGCTTCTGCGGACCGGTGAACATCACGATCGGCGAGCAGCCGATGATGATGGCGCAGGGCATGGGCTGCCCCAGCTCCTTGTACTTCAACCAATGCTGGTAACCACCAGCGCCCGACAGGCGGCTGGCCATGCGCACGCCGAGCCGATCCTCAGCCTTCAGGCCGGCGCGATAGGTGCCCATGTTGCGCACGCCCGTCTCCGGGTCCTTGGTGACGCACAGCGTGGCGGTGAAATAGGGCGCGGCGTCGAAGCCGGGCGTCGAGATCGGCACGGGCAGGCGCGACAGGCCCTGGCCGTCCTGCGACAGCACGTCGCCGGTGATGACGACTTCCTGGCAGGGTGGGTTCTCGATGTGAACGGGGTCGATGGGATGATCGATGCCGCGCGTCCACACATCGCCGATCTCGGAAACGGGCACGCCCATGCCGGTGGCATAGATTTCCGGGTTGGCGGCCAGCGCCCCCACCACGACAGGCATGTCGTACTTGCGGCCGTCGACGCCATGCACATTGGTGAACATGAAGGCGCGGCGCGCCTCTTCCGGCAGGCCGCCCTGGAACTGCCAGCGCACCAGCGGATGCAGCTCCGTGTCCTTGCAGATCGGCCGGTCGATTGTCACCAGCAGGCCGCGTTCCTCGAGACGGCGCATCTGGTCGTGGAAATCGACCGGCGCCTGCTGCGTCCGCGCGTCCATGTGATCCTCGCAAGTGTTTGAAGGTGCAGCCCGTCGGCTGCCGGTTGGCGAACTGCCTATGGCAAGTCGGCCCGGGGTGCAACAGGAGGGGCGGGCAGGGGGGCGTCTTGTTCCTGCCGGGGCCCTGTGACATGGTCCGCCGCCTGCCGGGGCCCCAGGCTCCGCTGCCCCATTTCACACAACCGGACGGACCATGACCCTCGCTTCCTTCACCACGCCCGACGGCACCAAGATCGCCTACAAGGTCCACGGCAATGCGGCCTCGACCGACCGGGTCGTGCTGGTCCATTCGCTCGCCATGGACCACAGCTACTGGCAGCCGGTGGCCGAGGCGCTCGCGGCGGCCGGGGTTTGCGCGGTGGCAGTGGACTGCCGTGGTCACGGGGCCTCCGACAAGCCTGCGGCCCAGTACACGATTGCCACCTTTGCCGACGACATGGTGGCCCTGCTCGATCACCTGGGCTGGCCCAAGGCGGTCTTCGGCGGCTCCTCCATGGGCGGCTCGGTGTCGCTGGGCGTGGCGTCTTATCATCCCGCCCGCGTGGCGGGCCTCGCCCTGATCGACACCACCTCCTGCTATGGTGAGGGCGCCCCCAAGGCCTGGGCCGAGCGCGCCGATGCGGCCAAGGACAAGGGCCTCGCCTCGCTCACCGACTTCCAGCGCACCCGCTGGTTCAGCGATGCTTTCCGTGAAGCCCACGCAGATGTCGTGCAGCGCTGCGTCGATGTCTTCCTCAAGAACGACATCGATGCCTATGCCTCCACCTGCCGGATGCTGGGTAACTTCGACCTGCGCGACAAGCTGCCGGGCTTCAAAGTTCCCGCGCGCATCGTCGTGGGCGATGAGGATTACGCAACGCCTCCCGCCATGGCGCAGGAGATGCACAAGCTGATCCCCGGCTCGACCTATCGCCTCATCGAGAAGGCCCGCCACCTGATGCCGCTGGAGCGGCCGGACGTGGCAGTGGAAGAGATCCTCGCGGTGGTGCAGGCGGCGCGCTAAGTGCAGGACATCTGCGCGCCACCCTCCCCTTGATGGGGAGGGTCGACGTGCGAAGCACGGCGGGGTGGGGTGACGCCGCGATTTCGTATCGGCTTGGACTGAAGCTACAAGGTGAGTCTTGCGCGCGCTGATCGCGCGCTACCCCCACCCCGAAAATGCTTTGCATTTTCGACCCTCCCCGCAAGGGGGAGGGTGATGTGCCAGCCTCACGCCACCAGCTGCGTGACCTTGCCCGCCTTGTCGATGCCCTGGGCGCGATACTGGCCAATCTTTTCGAGCAGCGGCGCGTCGCTCATCGTGTAGAGCACCGCATCTTCGCTGCCCGCGCGATGACGCCGCCATAAGAAATTCGGCACGACGAAGATGTCGTTTTCTTCCCACTTGAAGGTCTGGCCCGCCACTTCCGTCTCGCCGCGTCCCTGCATAGCCACATAGACCGTGCTCGACGTCTCGCGCTTGTGTAGCGTCTCTTCGCCAGCGCGGATGAGCTGTGCGCCGTAGGAGAGGGTGGGGAACAGGGGGCCGCCTGTCGCAGGATGAACAAAGTCGAGGCCGATACCCTCATGCGGGTCGCCCGCTTCCGCGCGCATGGCCAGCAGCGCGTCCGTAATGTCAGCACCGCGATAGTGGATATAGGGGCTCGTCCCATGGCCAAAGCCGCGGCGATGCTCGCCGAACTTCGGCAGCATCCCGCCAGCGCCATAGAGCTTGCGCGAATGGCCCGAGGCATGGGTCGTGCGCTGCGCCCGCAGGTTGTCGCGACCAAGGTCGCCCGGCATGTCTTCGTCGAGCCAGATGATGTCGAGGAATTCCATCAGCGGCCAATCGAGGGTGTCA
>CAISZN010000568.1 GCA_903889985.1 uncultured Hyphomicrobiales bacterium
ACGATCACGAGACCTCGGGACAAGGGTGCTACCATTGCGGCCCAGCCTTGACCCAGACCCGGGGGTCAGGCAAGCCGAGTCAGCCCCTGATTGACCAAGGATGACGTGATGACTGCTTCAACGTCCTTCTCCCACCGTCCGCGCTGGCTGCGGCAGCTTCTGGGTCGTCCGCGCCTCATGCTCTGCGCCCTGCTGGGGCTCGCGAGCCTTCTTGTCATGCCGGACCAGTGGAGGCTCACAACCCGCCTGCTCATCGCCTGGAATGCGGGCATCGTGCTCTATCTGGGCCTTGCCATGTGGATGATGGCCCATGCGAGCGAAGTGTCGATCCGACGTCGGGCCGCTCTCATTGACGAGAGCCGGTTCGTGGTGCTGATCTTCTCGGTGATCGCGGCGGTTGCGAGCATCGTGGCCATCATCATGCAACTCGCGGCCGTGAAGGACATGCATGGGCTGCTCAAGGCCCTGCATCTTGGCCTGGCCGGGCTCACCATCCTGTCAGCCTGGACCTTCATCCACGCGATCTTCGCCCAGCATTACGCCCATGAATATTTCGTCGAGCGTGCATCGGAGATGCACCTGCCGCCGGAGCAGCGCGGCGGGCTGGAATTTCCCGGCGCGGGCAGCCCGAATTATACGGACTTTCTCTATTTCGCTTTCGTGATCGGCGTCGCTGCGCAGACCGCTGACGTGGCCATCTGCTCGCGGCCCATGCGGCGGGTGGCGCTCGTTCACTGCGTGCTGAGCTTCCTGTTCAACACGACCATTCTGGCGCTCACGATCAACATTGCGGCCGGGCTGATCTGACCAACGGACCGCGCGGCTTCCGCAGCGCTGGCCCTCAGGCAAGTGTTTCCTTGAGGTCGAGCGTATCCGTCTTGCCAATCGAATCGTAATGCGCTTCGAGCCAGGCCTTGCCCGCCTTGCGGCCGATATCGCGCATGGCAATCAGGGATGGCCATGAGGCATCGAGCTTTGAAGCCGCGGAATATTGCTTCAGAGGCTCTGCGCCATCGATTCGGTGAATGAAGGGCCGCATGTACTGGTCGGGCGGGAGCTTGCCCTCGTCATAGAGCTTCTGCACGAAGGCCACCGCACGCAACTCGTGCAGCAGCGTGTCGTTGAAGGTGATTTCGTTCAGCCGGTTCTGGATGTCGCGAGCCGTCTTGGGCGTTTCCTGGCGTTCCACCGGATTGATCTGCACGATCAGGATGTCTGGCGATTTGGTTTCATAAAACAGCGGCCAGAGCGGGGGATTGCCCGTATAGCCGCCGTCCCAATAGGGAATGCCGTCGATTTCCACTGCCTGGAAGATGAAGGGCAGGCAGGCGGAGGCCATGATGTGGGACGCCGTCAGGTCCTCGCGGCGGAAAATCGCGATCTTTCCCGTGTGGACATTGGTTGCAGCAATGAAGAGCTTGATTTCCGTGCAGGCGCGAACCTTCTCGAAGGAAACGGCCTTTTCGAGAATGTCGCGCAGCGGATTGACATCGAGCGGATTGAATTCGTAGGGGCTCGTATAATGGGTGACGAAATCGAGCCACCAGTAGGCCGGCGATGTATCGAAACCGAAGGGATTGAGCAGCTTGTCGACGATGTTCTGCGGGGCACCGCCGACGGATCCAGACTCGCTCACATTCTGCCAGAATTTCTCCAGCGCCTTGCGCGCACCTGCACGCCCACCCTCGAGGTAGCCCTGCGCGAAGACCACCGCATTCATGGCGCCAGCGCTGGTGCCCGTGATGCCCTCGATATCGAGGCGACCGTCTTCGAGAATGACATCGAGTACGCCCCAGGTGAAGGCGCCATGGGCGCCGCCACCCTGCAGGGCGAGGTTGATCTTCTTCTGGCCGCCCCAGTCGACCGCGGGCTTTTTGGCCATGTCAGGCTGCCGTCCAGCCGCCATCCATGGAAATATTGGTGCCGGTGATCTGGGAGGCTGCATCCGAGCACAGGAAGACCGTCAGCGCGGCGACCTGCTC
>CAISZN010000569.1 GCA_903889985.1 uncultured Hyphomicrobiales bacterium
AGGAATTCATCGCCAAGTGGAAGGCCTATACCAAGAACCCGAAGCGCGTGACCAACGATCCGATGGAAGCCCATGTGATCGGCTTCAATATGTGGATCAAGGCTCTTGAAAAGGCCGGCACCACCGATCCGGACAAGGTCATCGACGCACTCATCGGTGTCTCGGTTCCCAACCTGACCTGCTGCTACTAGAGCATGATGCCGAACCACCACATCACCAAGCCGGTGCTGATCGGTGAAATCCAGGGCGACGGCCAGATCAACACGGTGTGGCAGACCTCGGGCACCGTCGTGGCGCAGGAATGGTCGCCCTACCTCGAAGGTTCGAAGGACCTGATCTCTGATTGGCGCAAGCCCCTCTCCTGCGGCAACTTCAACGTGAAGACCGGCAAGTGCGGCGGCAAGAGCTGATCTCGCTCTCATGACCAGAAAGGCCGGCGGGGGCTCGTTCCCCGCCGGTATCCACCCCGGAGAAAGCGCCATGCAAGACACTGGATATCCGCATTCGGCATCCCTGCAGCAGGCCCCTCATCGGCGCGCGCGTGCCAAGGCTATCAAGCTTTCTCCTTCGCAAACATGGCTCGATGGCCTCGCGGTCCTGTTTGGACTTGCGCTCATCGCCTCTGTCTACCTGGGCTGGATGTCCGCACCTCGCGCCGAAGCGGGGGACTGGGACATCAACATCCAGTCGCTTGACTGAGATCTTTCAGGATTGAGCCGGAGCCCTCCGGCAAGGAACCGGTCACATGAAGAAGTTGAGCCAACCCGGCGCGGCCACAGGCCGGGCGCAGTCCCTTTCACGCCGCGTGACGCGCTTCCTGATTGCCGGCCTTGCCCTCATGCTGGCCAATGCAATCCCGCTTGGCGGCGCACGGGCTGATGCGGTCGACGATGTTCTGGCCAAGTTCACGACCGACCGCTTCCCGGACACGGAAAAGGGCATCGGTGATCTCGCCGCTGCCGGCTATGCACAGGCCGGCGACCTGCTTGAGGCACTGTCCGGCAATCGCCTCTATTTTGATCCGATCGAGAAGAAGGTCTTCTTCAAGAACGCCGCGGGCGTGATGATCGATGCACGCAGCGGTGCCAAGTCCGATGTTGACGAGGGCGCGCTCAAGAAGGTGCGCCTGAACAACGCGGTGCGCACCGCCATGCAGGCGGCACAGGGCTCCCTGAGCCTGATGTCGCCAGACCCTGCGCGCCGTCGGTCCTCGGCAGAAGCGGTCTTCAAGTCCCGCGATCCGGCAGCATTGGGCGCGGTGGAAGCCGCACTCGCAGCGGAGAAGGATCCGGCGATCAAGCGATTCTTCGAATATGCCCGTGCCGCCATCATCGCCAATGACACAAGTGCTGCGGAAAACGCCCGGCTCAATGCCATTGCCACCCTGCGCGAGCGTGGCGACCAGGACACGGCTTCCATGCTGACCGGGCTCGCAAGCAGCTCGCAAGGACGCATCAAGACCGCAGCAGACGATGGCGCGAAAGCCATCCAGGGCCAGCTCGCGCTGTGGACCCAGGTTCAGAACATCTGGTACGGCCTGTCACTCGGCTCGGTGCTGCTGCTGGCAGCCATCGGTCTTGCCATCACCTTCGGCGTGATGGGCGTCATCAACATGGCGCATGGCGAAATGGTGATGCTGGGTGCCTACACAACCTTCGTGGTGCAGGAATATATCCGGGCGCACAATCCGGCCCTATTCAACTATTCCCTTTTCATCGCGATCCCGCTGGCCTTTGTCTTTACCGGCTTTGTCGGCGTGATCGTCGAGCGCTGCATCATCCGCTTTCTCTATGGCCGCCCACTCGAAACACTGCTGGCCACCTTCGGCCTGTCGCTGGTGCTGCAGCAGGCGGTGCGTACGATTTTCGGTGCCAACAACCGGGAGGTTGGAGCACCTGCCTTCATGGCCGGCTCCTTCGACTTTGGTGGCCTTGCCATCACCTCTGGACGAATGTGGATCATCTTCTTCGCCATGATGGTCTTCGCACTCCTGCAACTCGTGCTGCGGGCAACGCCCTTCGGCCTGCGCATGAGGGCGGTGACGCAGAACCGCCGCATGGCCTCGGCCATGGGCATCGACACCAACCGCATCGATGCGCTGGCCTTTGGCCTTGGCTCCGGCATCGC
>CAISZN010000570.1 GCA_903889985.1 uncultured Hyphomicrobiales bacterium
CAGGAAGACCTCGCGATCCTGCTCGCGCCCATGGCGGTGACGGGCGAAGAGGGCGTCGGCTCCATGGGCACGGATACGCCCGTCTCCGTCCTCTCCGACAAATCGAAGCTGCTCTTCTCCTATTTCCAGCAGAACTTCGCGCAGGTGACGAACCCGCCGATCGACCCGATCCGCGAGCAGCTCGTCATGAGCCTCGTGTCCTTCATCGGTCCGCGCCCGAACATCTTTGATCGCGAGGGCAATTCCAAGCGCAAGCGCCTTGAGGTGCGCCAGCCGATCCTCACCAATGAGGATCTGGAGAAGATCCGCTGCATCGGCCATCTCGAAGACAGCTTCGACACCAAGACGCTCGACATCACCTATGCAGCCGAGCGTGGCGCCGAGGGCATGGAAGCAGCGCTCGAGCGTCTGTGCGAGCGTGCCGAGCAGGCCGTGCGCGGCGGCTACAACATCATCATCCTGTCCGACCGCATGGTCGGCTCGGATCGCATTCCGATCCCGGCGCTGCTCGCGACGGCTGCGGTGCATCACCACCTGATCCGCAAGGGCCTGCGCACCTCGGTCGGTCTCGTCGTCGAGACCGGCGAAGCGCGTGAAGTGCATCACTTCGCCTGCCTTGCCGGCTATGGCGCGGAAGCGATCAACCCCTATCTTGCCTTCGAGACCCTTGCCGCCATGGCCAAGGACTTCCCGGAGGAGGTCGACGAATATGAAGTGGTGAAGCGCTTCATCAAGGCGATTGACAAGGGCCTGCTCAAGGTCATGTCGAAGATGGGCATCTCGACCTATCAGTCCTATTGCGGCGCGCAGATCTTCGACGCCATCGGCCTGTCGAAGGCCTTCATCGCCAAGTATTTCACCGGCACGATCACCACGATCGAAGGTGCAGGGCTGGCTGAGATTGCCCGCGAGACGACGATCCGCCATCGCGATGCTTTCGGCGACTCGCCGGTCTATCGCAATGCGCTCGATGTTGGTGGTGACTATGCCTACCGCACCCGCGGCGAGGCTCATGCCTGGTCGGCGCAGTCGGTCACGCTGCTGCAGCATGCGGTGCGCGGCAATGCGCAGGAGAAGTATCGCGCCTACGCCAAGCTCCTCAACGAGCAGGACGAGCGTCTCCTGACGATCCGTGGCCTGTTCCGCATCCGCTCCGCGGATGAGGATGGCCGCCAGCCGGTGCCGCTCGAGGACGTCGAGTCGGCGACCGATATCGTGAAGCGTTTCGTGACGGGCGCCATGTCCTATGGCTCGATCTCGCGCGAGGCCCATACGACGCTGGCCATTGCCATGAACCGGATCGGCGGCAAGTCGAACACGGGCGAGGGCGGTGAGGAGCCGGATCGCTTCAAGCCGATGGCGAACGGCGATTCCATGCGCTCCGCCATCAAGCAGGTTGCTTCGGGCCGCTTCGGCGTCACGACGGAATATCTCGTCAATTCCGACATGATGCAGATCAAGATGGCGCAGGGCGCAAAGCCCGGAGAAGGCGGACAGCTGCCCGGCCACAAGGTCGATGCGGTCATCGCCAAGGTGCGTCACTCGACGCCCGGTGTCGGCCTGATCTCGCCGCCGCCCCATCACGACATCTATTCGATCGAGGATCTGGCACAGCTCATCTTCGACCTGAAGAACGTCAATCCGCGTGCCATGGTGTCGGTGAAGCTCGTCTCGGAAGTCGGCGTCGGCACGGTTGCCGCCGGTGTTTCGAAGGGCCGCGCCGATCACGTCACCATCTCGGGCTACGAGGGTGGGACCGGGGCGTCGCCACTGACCTCCATCAAGCATGCAGGGTCGCCTTGGGAAATCGGCTTGGCCGAAACCCACCAGACCCTCGTGCTGAACCGTCTGCGCGGCCGCATCGCGGTGCAGGTCGACGGTGGCCTGCGCACGGGCCGTGACGTCGTCATCGGCGCGCTGCTGGGTGCGGACGAATTCGGTTTCGCCACCGCGCCGCTCATCGCGGCGGGTTGCATCATGATGCGCAAGTGCCATCTCAACACCTGCCCTGTGGGTGTTGCGACGCAGGATCCCGTCCTGCGCAAGCGCTTCGTCGGCCAGCCCGAGCATGTCATCAACTTCTTCTTCTTCGTCGCCGAAGAAGTCCGAGAGATCATGGCCTCGCTCGGCTATCGCCGCTTCGATGAAATGATCGGCCAGATGCAGATGCTCGACAAGTCGCAGGTCGAGAGCCACTGGAAGGCCAAGGGTCTCGACTTCTCGCGCCTGTTCCACAAGCCGGTTGTTGCTGCCGACGTGCCGATCCGCCACGTCAGCTTCCAGGATCACGGCCTCGACAAGGTCATGGACCAGCGCCTCATCAAGGAAGCCGCAGCGGCACTCGAGAGCGGCACGCCGGTGCGCATCGAAGGCACGATCGGCAATACGGATCGCACCACCGGCGCTATGCTGTCGGGTGAAGTCGCCAAGCGCTATGGCCATGAAGGCCTGCCGGAAGACACGATCCACGTGAAGCTGAAGGGCACCGCCGGCCAGAGCTTCGGCGGCTGGCTGGCGCGCGGCGTCACGCTGGAACTCGAAGGCCAGGGCAACGACTATGTCGGCAAGGGCCTGTCGGGTGGCCGCATCATCGTCTATCCGGCTGCCGAGGCGACCAAGATCGTGCCGCACGAGTCGATCATCATCGGCAATACGGTCATGTATGGCGCCATCGCCGGCGAGTGCTACTTCCGCGGTGTTGCGGGCGAGCGCTTCGCGGTGCGCAACTCCGGCGCCATCGCGGTCGTCGAGGGCACGGGCGACCACGGTTGCGAATATATGACCGGTGGCATTGTCGTTGTGCTCGGCCAGACGGGCCGCAACTTCGCGGCGGGCATGTCGGGCGGCATCGCCTATGTGCTCGACGAGGATGGCACCTTCGCCAAGCGCTGCAACCTCTCCATGGTCGACCTGCAGTCGGTCGAGGAAGAGGAAGAGCTCAACGAGCGGATCCACCATCAGGGCGGGGACCTGCAGGTGCTCGGTCGCGTCGACGTCATGTCCGACATGACGCGCTTCGACGCCGAGCGTCTGCACCAGCTGATTTCCAACCACGCGCGCCTCACCGGGTCGACGCGTGCGAAGGAGATCCTCGCCGACTGGGAAACCTATCGTCCGAAATTCCGCAAGGTGATGCCGGTGGAATACCGCCGCGCGCTCACGGAACTGAAGGCACAGCAAAGCGCGACCCCTGCGGTCGTTGCGGGGGAGTGAACCATGGGTAAGGTGACTGGCTTCCTCGAGATCGATCGGCGCGACCGGCGCTATGCGCCCGCGTCCGACCGTATCCGCCACTACAAGGAATTCGTCATCCCGCTGAGCGAGGAGGCGACACGCGATCAGGCAGCACGCTGCATGAACTGCGGCATTCCCTATTGTCACAATGGCTGTCCGGTGAACAACCAGATCCCGGACTGGAACGACCTC
>CAISZN010000571.1 GCA_903889985.1 uncultured Hyphomicrobiales bacterium
CTTCGAGGCTGCGCCCGGGCGCTGCATCTGGGGCTCCGACTGGCCCCACGTCTCGCGCTGGATCAACAGCGATTCATCGCCACGCGGCCAGCGGCCGCACCTGGGCAATGACGCCGATCGCATCGACCTTGGCCTGCGCTATCTGCCGGATGCGCAGGCGGTGCAGCGCGTCTTCGTCGACAACCCCGCCCGCCTGTTCGGCTTCTGAGCCCGGAGACCTGACCATGCGCGCATATCTGATCGCGGCACTTTCGGCCGCGACCATGGCGGCGCCTGCAGCGCGCGCCGACACGGTGGCGGATTTCTACAAGGGCAAGACTGTCACGGTCATGATCGGCGTGAGCGTCGGGGGCGAATACGACCTGCTGGCGCGTCTCGTGGCACGCCACATCGGGCGACATATTCCCGGCGCACCGAATGTCGTGCCGCAGAACATGACCGGCGCAGGCGGCCTCGTCATGGCGAACTGGCTCTACAACCTCGCGCCACGCGATGGCACCAACGTGGGCGTCATCCAGAATGGATTTCCCTCCCAGCAGGCGGTCGGCCTGCCGGGTGTCCAGTTCGACGCCAACAACTATGCGTGGATCGGCTCCATCGCGCCGACCGTCGAGACACTCGCCTTCTGGAAAGGTGCAGACGTGACCAGCGTCGAGGACCTGCGCCGGCACGAGGTGGTCATCGGCTCCGTGGGCAAGAGCAACATCACCTATACCTTCCCGATGATGATGAACGAATTCGCCGGCACGAAGCTGCGCATCGTCACGGGCTATCCAGGCGGCAATGATATCAATCTCGCCATGGAGCGCGGGGAAGTGGCGGGCCGCAACAACACCTGGTCGAGCTGGAAGGCAACCAAGCCGAAATGGCTTGCTGACAGGGACATTGCCATCGTTGCCATCGAAGGGCCGCGTCCGAAGGACCTGCCCGGCGTGCCTTCAATTCAGGATCTCGCCGCCAATGACGATGACCGCACGGTGATCCGCCTCGTGGCATCGGGCACGCAGTTCGGACGCCCCATGGTTGCACCTCCCGGTGTTTCCGCAGAGCGCATCGAGGCCCTGCGCAAGGCCTACGACGAGACCATGCGCGATCCGGAGTTCCTGAAGGATGCAGCAACGCTGAACGTCGAGGTTGATCCGGTGAGCGGTGAGCGCATGCAGATGATTGCTGCCGAGCTTCTGGCCACGCCTGCGCATCTGCGCCAGCGCGCGAGGCCGCTGGTCGAATAGCCCATCAGCCTTCGAGGCGATTCCACGCCGGTTGCAGCAGGCGACGAAGGCCCGCCTGCGTTCCCGCCACCATGTCGATCGGCAGGCCATCCACGTCGCGGATCACCGGCGTGAAGCTCTGTGACAGGACATGTACGGTGCGCCCCTGCTCAAGGCATTGCAGGATGGCGTTGCGAATCTTGAGGGCACTCGTGGAGCGCGTGTGGTTGGCATAGTGGTCCATGCGCTGCTTCATGCCGCCATGGGCTGCACCAACGAACATCACCTCATTCTCGACGATGAAAAGGTAAACCGCTGCCTTGCCGTCCACGTTGCCGCGCAGCGTCAGCTGATCCCGATCTGCGCGCTTCTGCCAATAGCCAATGTGCTCGAAGCCATACCAGGTCAGGCTCTCGGGTGTGATGGGTCCATGACGAAGGTCTGGTGGTTCGGGGTTTTGCGCTGGGGCTCCCGCCTCAGCGGCTTCAACCTCCGGGCGTAGGTCCGATCCGAAGAGTCGCTGGGGGTCATTGATCCAGAGGTATCGAATGCCATGATGCAGGCAAAGCTCATGGGCATAGAGATACATGCGCTCGATGAGGCCTACACGCATCTCGAAATAGCCGGCGAGCGGCACGAGCGTGCCCCTCACCTGTTCGTCTTGCCGATAGACCTGCAGTTCGAGCACGAGCACGTCATGGGGCGCAGCCTCACGGCCCTCGATCACGTGCACAGTCCCGGCTGTCGAGCCAGCCTCGTCAGCATGCCAGACGCGTCGTTGGGCGCTCCGCATCAGGAGGTCATCAGAGGGGTTTGCCTGCCAGCCAGGCCTGGCCGCGCGCATAGAGCGCCTCGACCCTGTCGCCCTTCAGACCCGGCATATCCAGCTTGATCTTGTAGCCGATCTGCGTCTGCAGATAGGCGAGATGCCGATAGCCCTCGGGAAAGCTGTTGAGCAGCGTCGGGTCGAGTTCGAGCCGGGCAGCAGGATCAACCGGATCCATCCGATCCTTCTCATAGATCGGCTGGCGCAGAACCATGCCCCACTTGCCATCGCGCTTCTCGATGAAGTCATAGAAACGGCCGGTGCAGACGACGTCCACCAGGACATCATGCACGAGTGCGCGCTGGCTGATCGTCATCTTGGTCTGGGAGACAGCCCGGTTGCCCGCAAGGTCGATGGAATTGCCGCCAAGGAAATGCAGGATGTTCACGCCCTTGGCCCAGCCCGCCTTGCTCATGGCGATGAATTCGTCGGCCGTACCCTGGGTCCAGGTCGCCTGCATCACACCATCATCGTGCCAGACGGTCCGGAAGCGATCCCAATGGCCGGCGTCGCGCCAGACCACCCAATTGTCGATGAGCTGCTTGATTTCAAGACGATCGAGCAGAGCCTGATCCACGGCGCACCCCCTGAATTGTAAAGTCGGTTGCGACTTATGACTGAAACTCCCCGGGATGCCAATTGCCGGAAAAGGAGACCTTCCACGGAAAATTAACCAAAGGGCCCCTAACTGGAGGCGAGTGGACTCCTCAGGGCCCGCTTTGATTTTTGCATGGGATTTCCTGTGGCAGCGCGCCCGACCTATTCCATCGTCATCCCCGTCTTCAATGAGCAGGCGGTGCTGCCGCTCCTGTTCCACCGGCTCGACCGGCTGATGGAGCAGATGCATGGCACGACGGAAGTGATCCTGGTCGACGACGGCTCAAGCGATTGCTCGCCGATCATCCTGTGTGCGCGCGCCAGGAGCGACCCGCGCTATCGCTTCATTGGCCTGTCGCGCAATTTCGGCCAGCAGCTCGCCATGACAGCCGGGCTGGATGCGGCCCGGGGTGAAGCCGTCATCCTCATGGATGCCGACCTGCAGGATCCGCCCGAAGTCGTGCTGCAAATGATCGGGAAATGGCGCGAAGGCTTCGAGATCGTCTATGCGCGCCGCAAGACACGGGCGGGTGAGAGCCGTTTCAAGCTTGCCACCGCAGCGCTTTTCTACAAGCTCATGAGCAAGCTGTCAGCGGTCGAGATCCCTCAGAACGTTGGTGATTTCCGGCTGGTCGACCACAAGGCCCTCGCTGTCTTCCGCGAGATGCGCGAGCAGGACCGATTCGTGCGCGGCATGTTTGCCTGGGTTGGCTTCCGCCAGACCGCCATCGAATTCGACCGGGACGAGCGCGCTGCGGGTGAAACCAAATGGCCTGTCAGCAAGCTGATCCGGCTGGCGATCAATGGGCTCGTCAGCTTCTCGGATGCGCCCCTGCGCCTTGCGCTTTGGATGGGCATGGGTGTCTCGGCATTCGGATTTCTCTACGGGCTCTACGTCATCGTGACGCGCCTGGTGAGCAGCGACTATGTGCCGGGCTGGGCCTCCACCATCGTGGTCGTCGCCTTCCTCGGCGGCGCCAACATGATGCTGACGGGCATCATGGGCCTGTACATCGGACGCATTCACAACGAGGTGAAGCGTCGGCCACTTTATATCGTCTCGCGGTCAGCAGGCCTCGAAGAGTCGGAAGCTGCCGCACCCTCGTCCATGGACGAGCGACCCGCCCGGCGAGCCTGAGATGAGTGCGATCGAGCCCTTGTCGGGCACCCGTGCAGCGGCTGGCCATGCCGATCCGGGGCGCCTGATCGCCAAGGCTCTTTACAGTCGCAACACGGCCTTCGTCCTGCTTGCCATAGCCTTGCTTCAGCAAAGCCTCGGGCATCACAACGGGGACAACAGCTGGCTGTTTACGGTGGCAGAGCGCCTGCTGTCGGGCGCGCGCCCCTATGCGGATGTTCTGGAGACCAATCCACCCGGCGCTTTCCTGATCTACATGCCCGCCGCATGGGTCGCGCGGTTGATGGGCCTGCCAATCGAGCTGGTCGCCTCCACAACCATATTCCTGGGAACCTTGGGCCTGCTGGTGCACCTGCGAAGCGGGCTTCTGCGCAGCGATGTGCTGGCACCCTCCGACTCCCATTTCTTTCTCAATGCCGGTGTCTTTGCCCTGCTCGTGCTGCCGGGATTTTCCTTTGGCGAGCGCGAGCATCTGGCCAGCATCGCCGTGCTGCCGATGCTCTGCCTTTATGGGCGTAGGGCCGCTGGCGACAGGCCTTCCCTGAGCGAAATCGCTCTGGCGGGCCTGCTCGCCGGGCTCGCCGTGATCGCCAAGCCGCATTTCGCGGCTGCCATCGCCCTGCCGCTCATCTGGCTTGCTGTTCAGCAACGCAGTATGCGGCCCCTTTTCGCTGTGGAGCACTGGATCGCGGCCGCGCCTGTTGTGATCTATCTTGCAAGCCTGCCGCTCGTCTTCCCGGCCTTCTTCGATCGCCTGCCCAGCATCGTCGAAGTCTATGTGCCGATCCGCACGCCCTTCAGCCTGCTGCTGACGAAGCCCTGGTTCCTCGTGAACCTCACGCTCATCGCGACCGTTATCCTGGCTGGTCGCAGGTTTGGCATTCCGGCGCTTGCCCGCTTCTGCCTCCTCGGGTCTGCGGGCTTCGCTCTCGCCTACGTCGTGCAGGCCAAGGGCTGGGTGAACCATGGCTTGCCCGGCGTCTCGCTGGCTTTTCTCGCAGCCGCCATCACCGTGGGGCCGGCACTGCGTGAGTTCCTCGACGTGGGCCCGGAAAGCCAGCTCTGGCAGGCCCAGCGCCGGCCCCTGCTCTTTGTCCTGCTGCCTGCCCTGATCAGCGCCCCGATCCTGTTTGGCACGATCATCCAGTTCAGTGGCTGGGAAGAATACGAGGGGCTCACGTCCGCAGTGCGCCGCCTTGGGCCCCCGCATCCCAAACTCGCAGCCGTGAGCGCCGAGCTTGATGTCGGACATCCGCTCGTGCGTCGCGTGGAGGGTGTGTGGTCCATGCGACCGCACAGCCTGTGGCAGATGACCTGCGCGCTGATGCTCCTGCAGCGCGGCAATGCAGGCCCGGAACTGACCCAGCGCCTGAAGGCCTATGTGGACGAGGACGCGCACAATTTCCGCGAAGACATGGAGCGCAACCAGCCGGACCTGATTATCGTGGATGGCAGCGGCGCCATCGGCCAGGTCCTGCGCAACCCGGACGTCGTTGCCGGATTGAAAGACTACCGCCCAATCGAATCCGTTGCTCATCTGATGATCTGGAAGCGCAGCCATTGACGGGCCTCACGCTGCGCGCGTGAGCAGACGCGCGGGATTGTTCCGCACGATTGCATCCAGCACTTCCTGCGACACGCCACGCGCACGCAGCATCGGCAGGAAGTCGGCGAAGACCGCACCATAGCTTGGCGCGCCGGATGCGCTCAGCATGGTGCGGCGCGCCACGTCGGACGAGAAGATGAGCCTGTCGGAAAGCCCCCTGTCGAGCGCCGCACAGACAAGATCCGCGAGTTCAGGATTCTTCGGCCCCTTCGGGAAACTCACCTTGTCGATACCAAGAAAACAGCCACGTGCACCGATGTCGACAAGCGGCGTCACCTCGTTTGCAGCCCCCATGTGGCTGATGAGCACGCGGTTCATGGCCATGCCGGCGCGCTCCAGCACATCAACCTGCCAATAGGCCTGAGAGAGCTTCGACGTGTGGGTGATGATGGGAAAGCCCGTCGCCATGGCGGCAGCGGCGGCGGCCCTGAACAGGCGGTCGGCGCGCTCGTCAGGCTCGCCCTTGTCCGTGCCGATCTTGATCAGGCCGCAGCGCAGATCCGTGCCGTCGACCCCGACTTCCACCTCTGCGATGAGGCGGTCGCGCATGTCTTCGACGCAAGCGGTCGCAGCGAAATCGGGAAAGGGATCCCAATAGAACCCTGCCGCTGCAATCACCGGCAGGCCGGCAGCCTGGCTGATGCGCTTGAGGGCTACAAGGTCACGCCCCCAGCCGGGCGCAGACAGATCGCAAATGGCCGCCAGGCCAAGCCCCTTGGCCGCCGTGAGGTCAGCCACGATCTGCGGCTCCTCCTCCGGTCCAAGAATGTTGTTGGCACCCTTCTGGGCCGTGAGGTCGATCTGCAGATGCTCGTGGGCTAGGATGGCCCCGCTGATCTGAGCAATATCCCCGGTGACGGTACGGATCATAGCCTCTCTCCCTCTCTAGAGGAGGGAAAGTGGACCTATTTAGGACTATTGTCAATATTCAGTTTGGGCGCAATGGCTCATTCTGCGACGTCAACCCTCTCCTCCACCCCTGGCGCCCTGTCCCGCAGCAAGGGGATCAGGCGCTCCTGGAAAATGTCCCGGCACGTGCGGGCGACCAGATGGCTGGGCCCGCTGGCGCGCTCCGCCATCCAGACCAGATTGACGCAGCGAACCGGAGTTGAGGATGGGAAGGGCACGATCTCGATGTTGGTGCGGTCGAGGCCGGCTCCCAGAATGCACAGGGGCGTCGTCACCGCCCAACCAAGGCCATGATTCACACGGTCGAGCAGCGCAAAAGAGCTGTCGAAGGCAAGATGGCCCTTGAGCTCGATGCCAAACCGCTCAAGCAGATGCTCGACAAGGCGACCGATCCGGCGCTTGCGACCATAGGGAATGAAATCGAGCTGTTTCGCCAGGGCCAGGATCTCGTCCCAATCGCGCGGATGATGAGTCCCCTTCGGAAGCACCATCACCAGCGGCTCGGTCATAAGCGGAAGTGACGTCGTGCCGTCGCCCTCGTCCGATTGCTCGCTGGTCACGAGCATGTCGAAACCACCAGCGCGCAGCTCCGGCAGGAGCGGATGGGTCGTCCCGCTCGTCACCGAAAGATTGCCAACCTTGCCATCGAGCCGGTCCACCAGATGAGGCAAGAGCGCCACGGCAACCGACTCGATCATGCCGATCCGCAGCTCCGGAATGTCGCTTTCTTTGAAGCGACCGACGCCTTTGCGAATTTCTTCGAGCTCTACGAAAAGCTTGCGGCCACGCATCCGCAGATAATCGCCAGCCGGCGTGATCTTTTGCGGACGGACACTGCGATCAACCAGCTGAACGCCAAGATCGCGCTCGATTTTTGCGAGGTGTTGGGAGACCGCCGCCTGCGTCAGATCGAGGCGCCTTGCCGCAGACGTCAGTCCGCCTTCGTCGCAGACCGCGAGAAAAATCTCCAGGCCTCTGATATCCAATCCTTGCATCACCATACGCCGTTGGGTGCGGAGGATGCCGCACCAACTATCAGCAAGTCTTATGCCGAGGACACCAATCGCAGGTGTGGGGGCTCGGCGGCGGGAGAACCCTTGGGCAGGTTCGGGAACAGGTCGTCTGCCAGCGTCGCGATATAGGCAAGCACTTCAGAGGCCGGCACAACGTCTGCATGTTTCGCATGCATGTCGCATAGATTGATTGCATGCGAAGCCTGTGATCGGTCGAAACAGCCATCTTCCGCCACTGCCACTCGGAAATTCTGGCTGAAGGCATCGATCACAGTTGCGCGAACACAGCCGGACGTCGTCGTGCCCGTCACCACAAGACTGTCGGCCCCAAGCAGGGTCAGATAGGCCGACAGATTACTCCCGAAGAAGCCGGAGGGCTTCTGCTTGTAAATCACCACATCCTGCGGCTGGGGTGCGATCTCGGCCACAATGGCATTGGCGTCGAGCTTCTGGGTGGGCTTCGGAAGGGATTCACCCGTGCGGGTGTTCTTCCACGCCCAGCTGCCAACATCCCAGCCATCTTCGCGGTTCTGGCCGGTCGTATAGAGAACCGGCAGCTTCTTTGCCCGGAACCCGTCCGCGAGTTCCTTGATGACTGCGATGGCATCCCAGCTCTCGGCCCCGCAGGAGTTGCTCCAGCGCTTGATGGATTCGAGGATGGGCTCCGGCCGGTCACCGGCAAAGCCATAGCTGACATCGATCACGAGAAGTGCTGGCCTCTTCCCGAAGCCTGCCTTGGCGCCAAAGCCGGAGGTCTTGAAGACTTGCCTGTCGCGTTCGGTGAGGAAGGCGTCCCAGATGCGGGGCGCCGGAGTGTCGTCACTCATGACTGCCCCCTCAATAGTTGGCGGCCTTCGATAGGGGCGCAGGAGCGCCCTTGGGCAGATCAAACATCCCCGACTGCAGTCCGTCGAAAAAGCTGAGCACTTCGGCCGTCTTCACGACATCCGCATATTTCGCATTCATGTCGCAAAGGTTGATCGCATGGCTTGCCTGCGAACGATCGAAGCAACCCTCTTCAGCCAGCGCCACACGATAGTTGAGGCTGAAAGCATCAAGGCAAGTCGCACGCACACATCCTGACGTGGTTGTGCCGGTAATGATGACGCTGTCACATCCCAGCAAGGTCAGATAGGCGGCCATGTTGGTGCCGAAGAAACCTGATGGCTTCTGCTTGTAGATGACGATGTCCTGTGCCGCCGGCGCAATGTCATCGACAATCGTATTGCCTTCAATATTGCTGACGGCAACCTTCGGCTTCTCGTTACCTCGGCTGTTCTTCCAGCTCCAGGAACCGGAATCCCAGTTGTCATCACGGCGAATTCCTGTCGTGTAGATGACCGGAATGCCTTTTTCATGGGCCTTGTCACAAAGAGACTTGATGGCAGCCACCGCCGGCCACGCATCCTCGCCACAGGAGTTGCGCCACTTCTTGATCGACTCGAGAATTGGCTCCGGCTTGTCGCCGCAGAACGCATAATTCACATCGATGACGAGCAGGGCCGGCCGCTTGCCAAAGCCTCCGCGTGCGCCATAGCCTGAGGTTTCGAAGACCGCCTTGTCACGTTCGGTGAGAAACTGATTCCAGATAGGTTCCGACATGATGAGTTCTCCTCTTCAGAAAGCTGCGAACAATTGCTGTTCTCAGTTGGTCGGCGTAGGACCAACAAACTGCATGTCGATGATCTGGTCATAGGCGACTTCCTGTTTCAGGATGCCTGCAGCGAGCACCACTGCACCGGCGGTCTCCCATGACTTGCGCGAGACCATACCGTCCTTGCTCCAGATCTCGTCCGCAAAGGAGCGGTTGAGAGTTGCCATCAGGTCTTCCTCGGCCATCGTCGGGAATTCCTTCTTGGCAATCTTCACAGCCTCCTCGCGGTTCTCATAGGTGAACTTGAGACCCTTCTTCACGCCTTCGACGAACTTGCGCACGCTGTCGGGATCCTTCTGGATCGACTCCAGTCGAACGTTCAGCGTTGAATAGGCGTAGGGGCCCAGATCCTTCGGGATGTTGATGATCGGCTCACCCCAGATTCCAGCCTTGATGCCCTGGGTCAGGAAGGGCTCTGTCGTAGCGCCGATCTGCCCGGTATTTGACTTGAGGACCGCCAGCACAGCCGAGTTCGGCACTTCCTGCAGGGACACATCCTTCTTGTCGTCGAGCCCATATTTTTTCAGCAGATAGCGCGTGATGGAATTGGGCGTCCCGCCGAAAGGTCCCGTCGCAATGGTTTTGCCCTTCCAGAAGGAAGCCATGCTTTCGCCGGGTGCAGGCTCCTTGCCCTTGATCGCATTGAAGTAGACATTGCCGCGATCAACCACATTGACGACGCTGCGAAGCTCCGCACCCTTCAGCTTGGCGAAGGCATCGTGCTCTGGACCACCAATGAAGGCGAAGGCCTGTCCGCTGAGCACCGCGTTTGTGTGACCAGACCCGCTCTCCACGGTCATGATCTTCACATCGATACCCTGATCAGAGAAATAGCCCTTGGCGATGGCGACATAGAGCGGCAGATAGCCCGTGCCATGCACCGGCTCGGCCACAATGAGAGTCTTCTTCTCTTGTGCGTTCGCTATTCCAGAAAAGCCCACGAACATGGTTGCGGTGAGCAGCAGGCCTTTTGCGATTGTCTTCATCTCAGGCTCCTTCCCCGTTCGGGGCAAAGCGGGATCATTCGGTCACGAGAGGATTTCGTGACCGGGATATTCGATGGTCAGGTGAAAGCCGCGACGGCCTCTCCGTCGTGGATGAAATTAGTGCACGACACCCTTGCGCAGCAGACGCTCAAGCCAGGACACGCCGATGTACATGATCATGGAAAGCCCTGAGAGAACGATCACAGCAACCCACACCAGCGCGATCTCATAGGTCTGGCCGGCATAGAGAATGGTTCGGCCAAGGCCATACTGTGAGGCTACGAACTCCCCGACGATCGAACCTGTCAACGCAAGGCCAATATTCACGCGCAGGATCGAGATGATCCAAGGCACGCAGGACGGAGCCACGAGCTTTGTGAACACCTGCCACCGGCTCGCACCAAGCGAATAGAAGAGCTTTTCCTGATCGCGATCGACAGCCTGCACACCTGAATAGGCCGTCAGCGTGGAGACCACGAGGGTGAGAGCCGTCGCGATGGCAACCTTGGACGCCAGCCCCATGCCGAAGACCAGAATGATCAACGGAGCCAGTGCCAGCTTTGGAATGGACTCAAGACAGATGACATAGGGCTGCATGATCAGCGCATAGTTGCGCGACCACCAGAAAGACATACCAAGGACGGCTCCGAGGCTCGTTCCAATCACGAATCCAAGGATCGTCGAGCGGAACGTATAGACGATATCGACGAAGGCGCTGCCCTCGGTGAAGAAGATCACCATCGTGCGGCCGATCGCCGTGGGCTGTGACCAGAAGAAGGCATCAATAAAACCGGTTACCGCTGCGATTTCCCACAGGATGACGAAAGTCAGGAGAATGCCCGCCTGACAGGCGACCAACGCCCAGGTCGGCCAGATCCGCCGCGAGGGTAAGCGGCGGCGAATTTTCTTCGGCTTTCCATCCCCTTCGGAACGCGACGAGAAGAGGCCGAACAGCGACGGACTGAAAGATGTTGTCTTGGCAGTCATGATGCGGTCCTTGTTCGCACGTCAGGCGGCCTCGGCCTGCTGCTCACCCAGGTGCAGCAGGTCGATGCAATATTTCTTCATCGCCACGAAGCGTGGCGAGCTGATGATGGAGCGATCACGTGGACGCGGCAGGTCTATAGGAAGAGTCTCGATGATCCGGCCGGGGCGGCTGGCCATCACATGGATCTCGTCAGAGAGGAACACGGCTTCCTCGACGTCATGCGTGACAAAGATAACGGTGCGACCAAAGTCAGCAAAAATCTGCAGGAGCCATTCGTGCATCTGCGACTTGGTCTGCGC